>CAYSTR010000189.1:0-5825 GCA_964433745.1 uncultured Oscillospiraceae bacterium
GACTAGCCGCAACAGGTGTACTGGTCATGGACATTACATCCGAAAATGCCTGCTCGCCCATATGTGAAACATCTATAATTATTCCCAGCTCCTCCATACGCCGTATGACCTGCCGCCCAAAGTCAGTAAGCGGACGGTCACATGCACATCCTCCGCCTAAGGGATTCTCGCCGTTCCAGAAGGGTGCCGCCATACGCACATTACATTCTATAAGGGAATCAAGCTTAGAAATATCCTCTCCTATTATGGACAGATTTTCCACTGTTATAATGGCGTTTCTCTCGGAACGAGGGGAGTTTTTACCGGTCAATAGCGTAAATCCCTGTTCAGACAGCTGTTTTTTTAAAGGGTTATATTTCCTTAAAAAGTAATCGTACGCTTCATCACTCTTTATATCATCCCCTGTAAACACGGCAAAGCACTGCGTCCATTCTGTAAAGTCCGCACGCTTTACATCTACATGTCCTGTATGCTCATACAGTGAATCGGTCGCAAGCCTGCCCGCCGTATCGCAGTGCAGATCAAAATATCGCATTTTCATCCTCCACATAGAATGCATTCTCAATATGATTTATGGTAAAATCCACTTCCGAGCCGTATAGGGCGATAACGTCAAACCTCACACTGCCGTTATACGGATTCTCCTGTAGATATACATAAGCCGTCTTTATTATACGAAGCTGCTTTGCTTTGGTGACACTCTCCTCCGGGGAGACTAGAGATCCCCGCTTTCGCAGCTTGACCTCCGCGAACACAAGCTCACTGTCCCGCTCTGCTACTATGTCAATCTCACCATAGCGGGATGAGTAGCTTTGAGCAATTATGGTATAGCCCTTAGCTTCAAGATAGGATGAAGCAATGTCCTCGCCCCTTCTTCCCGTTTCGCGCCTGTTCATACAGTGACCACTGCTTTTAGCTTTTTAAGAAAGCTCTGCCGGTGAATGTCTGTCGCTCCGTAGGTCAAAAGCCGCTCATAATGAAGCTTTGTCGGATACCCCTTGTGCCGTTCAAGGGCATATTCGGGATATTCCTCTGCCAGCGCCAGCATGTACCTGTCGCGGGTAACCTTTGCCAGAATGGATGCCGCCGCTATGCTCTGGGATATTCCGTCCCCGCCTACTATAGCTTTTGCCGGAATATCCATGTCCGGCAGACGGTTGCCGTCTATGAGCACCAGGTCTATTTGTATTGGTATGCTCATGACGGCACGTCTCATGCTTTCCAGTGCGGCGTTTAGGATATTTATCCTGTCTATCTCCCGCTCGTCGGCATAGGCGATGCCGTAAGCCAGGGATTTATCTATTATCTCGCTAAACAATTTCTCCCGCTTTTTATCGGTAAGCTTCTTGGAATCGTTCACGCCGTCTATACTCACACCCGCCGGAAATACGACACAGGCGGCGAAAACAGGCCCTGCAAGCGGACCGCGCCCCGCTTCGTCTGCACCGCATATCATCGGATATTCGTGACGTAGGGCTTCATCGTAGGAAAAGAGCATATTCATGAACGTCCTCCAGTAGCCTTTAGTGTAGAGCGTTTACCCTGTTGTGTCTATCCGTCATACCCGGCTGCTCGATTAGCTTAAACCGGCTCACCAGCTCCTTCATGGAAGCGGCTTGTGAGGAAAGCTCCTCACTGGCGGCGGCGGATTCCTCGGATGTCGCCGAGTTTGTTTGAACCACAGAGGATATTGTATCTATACCGTGTACAATCTGCTGAATTGAATTAAGCTCTTCATCCACCGTCAAGGCGATTGCACGAACATCACCCGCTACGTCCTTTGTGGTGGAATTGATTCTGTCCATAGTCTGGACGGTCATCTCCGCGTTTCGGGTCACACTTGCTATGGAGCTGACGGTGCTCTCAATCAAGGCGGCGGTGGTTTTTGCGGCATCGGCTGATTTTCCGGCAAGATTGCGCACCTCGTCGGCAACTACGGCAAAGCCCTTACCTGCCGCCCCGGCTCTTGCCGCCTCTACAGCGGCATTGAGAGCTAGAATATTCGTCTGGAATGCTATGTCCTCGATGGTCTTAATTATCTTGCTGATTTCTGTAGATTTTGAGTTGACCTCCAGAATATCGGTGGTCAATGTCTGCATCTGCTGATATGTAGAATGGAGATTGGTCTCAACCTCGTCGGTGTCTGCCGTTATCTTCACAATGCTCTCGCCTGTGCGCTTAAACTGCTCCTGCATCTTTGCTATGGACGAGGACAGCTCGTCCACCGAAGCTGCCTGCGAAACCGCGCCGTGAGAAAGCACCTGTGCGCCGGACGATACCTGCTCGGAGCTTCCGGACAGCATACCGGCGGCCAGCTGTATCTGCGACAATACATCACTGCTCGACTCGATCATGGCCTGTAAGCTAAGAGCCAATGTATCATGGGGAGACTGCTGAGCGACAGTAACGGTATAATCGCCGTTGGTGATAGCCTTTGCCACATCCGCATATCTAAGCAGCAGCTTTTGCAGCCCCTGTATGGAATGTGCGATACCGCCTATCTCGTCTCCGGTCATAAGCTCGGCGGGAATCGGTTGCTTCATGTTGCCGGTATCCACTATCTGGACGACGGTGGCTTTTAGCTTCTGTGATTTAGAAGCAATATTAAGCGCTACCATGCGCAACAAGGTCATGAGGATTATAAGTCCGATAAGCGAGATTATACCGTATAGAATCGCCGATATAAGCAGATTATTCTTGTTAGATTGCATAGTTTCTCTGATGGCTTCCTTTTCATCCGTCAGAAACGATGCCATGGAGTTAAAGAACTCATTGGCTATAGGTGTTACCCCGCGGAGAGCATCGAGTGCCTCCTGTTCCTTTCCTCCCTCATTTTTAAGGTCGGCAGAGAGAATCATATCTCGTTTGTACTCATCCTTACGGGCAGATATATTCGCCCATGTGGAGGCTTTTTCTCCTGTCAGCTTTGTGCTGAAATCCGACATTAACCTATCCAGCTGATTAAAATAGTCTATATACTCCGAATACAGCTTTGCACGAGCCTCTGCATCGTTTTGCAGAAGAATATCCCTGCCGCGCACACGGCACATGTACATCGTGTTGATAATATTGTTTACATCCTCTGTGTTAATCACATTTACTTCAAACAGCTTGGCGTTGTTTTGGTTTACACCGTAAAATATGAACAATGATGCAATAACCATCGCAACAACCAGTGTGATGGTCAGAATCTGCGCCGGCATAAGCTTTTTATGTATGGACGCATTATTTACCCACTCTTTAAACCTTTTCAACTATTAACACTCCCAACTTCTTTTACACTTCCTCTTTTTACAAAACGGCGCGGTAAACCTCGTTTCATTGCTAAAACATAAGTCACCGCGCCTTTACTGCTATATATTAACTATTTACTAATCTCTATTCGCCATCTTTGCTACTTCGTCAGCAAAATTATCCTCGCGCTTCTCAAGACCCTCGCCCTTTTCAAAGCGTACGAACTGAGCTATCGTGATACTGCCGCCCAGAGCCTTTGCTGTATTATCCGAATACTGTGTAACGCTTATCTCGTTGTCCTTGATAAACGCCTGCTCAACCAGGCAGTTCTCTTTATAGTACTTGGAGATACGTCCCTGTACCATCTTCTCTGCAATATTCTGAGGCTTGCCCTCGTTTATAGCCTGTGTGAGAAGAATCTTCTTCTCCTCCTCTAATGTCTCTGCCGGAACAGCTTCCTTGTTCAGGTAAAGAGGAGTAGCCGCCGCAACCTGCATAGCCACATCCTTTGCATACTCTATAAAGCCGGGCTTGTCGCCGACATTAGTGTCAAAGCGTACCATAACACCGATACGTCCGCCGCCGTGAATATAGGAGATAAGCTCTCCCTCCATACGAACAAAACGTCTGATTTTCAGATTCTCGCCTATGGTGAGTATCTTCTCTTTGAGAAGCTCGTCCACTGTAAAATCAGAGCCGGATGCCTTGAGTGTAAGAAGAGCATCCACATCAGCCGGGTTCTTCTCGATTACCGTCTTAGCACAGGTCTCGGCAAACGCGATAAACTGCTCGTTCTTTGCAACGAAATCGGTCTCGGAGTTAACCTCGATGATAACGCCTGTCTTCTTGGCATCGTCCACAAGCGCGTAGACAATACCCTCTGCGGCTATACGTCCCGCCTTCTTTGCGGCAGCGGCAAGTCCGCGCTCACGCAGAAGCTCGATAGCCTTGTCCATATTTCCGTCGGCCTCGGTCAGAGCCTTTTTACACTCCATCATCCCGCAGCCGGTTCTCTCTCTTAAAGTCTGTACGTCCTTAGCTGTAAAAGCCATAATATTTCCTCCTTATATCTGCAAAATCGCACAAAGTGCGCTCCATAGCTCTTAGTTTTTCACTTTTAGCTAATAATTTACTCTGCTGCTTCCTCTTCGCCCTCTTGCTTCTCGTCTAAGACTGCTGCGGAAGCGCTCTCACCCTGGCGTCCCTCCATGATAGCATCCGCCATGGTAGCGGCGATGAGCTTAACAGCACGGATAGCATCGTCATTGCCGGGGATTACATAGTCAATCTCATCGGGATCACAGTTAGTATCTACGATAGCAACAACAGGTATACCCAGCTTCTTAGCTTCTGCAACCGCTATCTTCTCCTTGCGGGGGTCTACTATAAACAGTGCTCCGGGGAGCTTGTTCATGGTCTTGATACCGCCCAAAAACTTCTCAAGACGCTCAATCTGCAGACCTAACTTTATAACCTCTTTCTTGGGGAGCAGGTCAAAAGTTCCGTCCTCTTCCATTCTTCTAAGCTGTGCCAGACGGTCGATACGACGGCGGATGGTCTTGAAGTTGGTCATCATGCCGCCCAGCCAGCGTGCATTTACATAGTGTGCATCCACACGCTCTGCTTCCTCGCGTACAGACTCCTGTGCCTGCTTCTTTGTGCCGACAAACAGCACCGACTGACCGCTTGCAGCTACATCGCGCACGAACATGTACGCTTCCTCAAGCTTCTTAACAGTCTTTTGCAGGTCGATGATGTAGATGCCGTTACGCTCGGTAAAGATGTACTGTGCCATTTTGGGGTTCCAGCGTCTGGTCTGGTGACCGAAGTGTACACCTGCTTCCAAAAGCTGCTTCATTGATACAACGCCCATTTTTTATATTCCTCCTTAGGTTTTTTCCTCCGCAGAGCCGTTAGGCGGTCATTCGCCCACCATAGGATTACTCCGCGTGTGTTGTAGCGTTTCCAAAATATTATACCACTATTTTACAAGGATTACAAGTATTTTTTTCTCGAATGGCGTATTTTTTTTACGAAAAAAGTCCATGTATTCCATTAACACAGCTATTTTTTAAATAATTCTTGACAAATAAAAGAAAAATGTGTTATACTCTATAGGTATGTAAACATATATTGTATTTTTGTGCAGTATATGGCAATACTAGATTATTATGTAAGGAGGTGCAATATGCCGACCTTTAACCAGCTGGTTAGAAACGGACGCGAGGTACTTGTGGAAAAGTCGAAAGCTCCGATGCTCCAGAAAGGCTGGAACTCCAAGAAGCGCACATCAATCGACCAGTCTGCTCCCCAGAAGAGAGGAGTATGTACTGCGATTCGTACGCTGACACCTAAGAAGCCCAACTCCGCTCTGCGAAAGGTAGCAAGAGTAAGGCTTTCCAACGGTCTTGAGACCTCTGCCTACATTCCCGGAATCGGACACAATCTTCAGGAACACTCCGTAGTACTCATCCGCGGCGGACGTGTAAGAGACCTGCCGGGTGTGCGTTACCACATCATACGCGGTACGCTCGATACCCAGGGTGTCGCGAAACGTATGCAGAGCCGTTCCAAGTACGGAGCCAAGCGTC
>CAYSTR010000190.1:0-5818 GCA_964433745.1 uncultured Oscillospiraceae bacterium
AATAGGAAGATTAAACGGTTATGCCCAAAGTCATGCATACGTACTGTATTATCATGGGATATTTCTTCCGAAAGCAGAAGCTTGATTTTCTCAAGATAAGCAGTATTATTAACATAATCATGATAGAAGATCTGTGCTACTATGCATCGAAAAACACCTTCTGTAGGAAAGCGTAGATACTCAGACACATTATCGGGCTGATCTGATTCTAAATTACCACGCAGGATTCGCTCGATAAAAGCCGTCTCCAGAAGTGGCTTCTGTTGCTCTAATTGTTTTTGGATGTTTTGATTTTCATGGATCATCATCATTGCAGGTGTATGCTTATGTATTGAAAACATTATACTAAGCAACAACCCGAGAACTAAAGACACTAGAATGGTAGCAAAGATCAACCGCCCTATCCCCTCTAAAGTCTGCATAACATTGGAATAGGGATTGAATACCCAAAAGCTTAGGTTATAGCTAGAGGATTTTGCTGTAGTAACAAAGACCTTTTTATTATTAATGATTTGTGTAAAGGCGTTTCTGCCCTGTATATCGTTGCTGAGACAATAGTTTAAATAGGGTTCGTTTTCTGTATTTTGAAATATTGGTTTATCATTTTGCATAATACAGGCGTAACTGTCCTCTGCAAGCAAGGATGGGGATAATAGACTACGCAGCTTCATATGGTCTATTAGGAGCAGCACCTGAAAGTTATGATAGGCTTTCTTTCCGTAATGCGGTGTAATTGTCAAGACTGATGTTTGTCCAACATTAAATTGTGGATAGTAGTTTGAATTAACAGAGATATTTTGGACAGGCCAATAAACGGTATCTTTGTCTATTAACCGATCGAGCCAATCTGTATATTCCAATTCATTATATCTAAAGTAACGTTCATAAAAATTAATTGAATCATATGCTATACGGTCATTTAATATCATATTAGCGTTCGGGAAATAGACAAAATAGTCTAATAAAAAGCTATTAGAAACACTAAAGTGAGGGAGTGAGCGTTGACAGCGTAGAATCTGAGAGTATAGCGCAGAGCTGTTCTGCATTTTGTTAGAGAAAGCAAAGACCTCAGTACTATTATAAATTTCAAAAGAGATGCTCTCAAGCTCGTCAAAGCGTTGTTCGAGGGATCGAATAGCCTCTTCTACAGAACGTGTATTTATTCTGTAGATCTCAGTCTCCAGTTTTGTATAGGCTGCACCATATACCAAGACGCTAAGAGTAATAGGAAGAATCATTACCATTAAATAGGTTCTTAGAAACTTTATTATTATAGATGTCTGTTTGCCATTTTGTTTGTCAATTGGCAACTTGATTTTTTTATTTCGCATTTTTTCCTCCTTTGTTTGAGTTTTTTTACATTCTGTTATTAATATTATCATCTTTATTATCACTTTTCAACTGATAATAAAGATGATTGTAGTTAATGGATTTCATTGTACACACATGGTATAGTGAAACCCTCCCAAGAAAGTGAAACCTCATTCGTGTAATTGTATCAACGAGCGGTAGAATAGGCACAAAAGCAAATCAGAAATGATGCAGAAAAAAGGCTTGAAATAAAGCCTTTTTTCTGTTGCCTGGAGTTTTCCGTATGCTCGAAAAGCCATGTTTTTTACCCTTTTTGCACCGCCCGTGTAGGAATATGCACCGAAGAGGTTTCGACTGACTTCCAATCCATTAAATTGTTCTAGGAAACTACAGAGTGGCAGCCGAAACTACCACTCTGTTAATCAAGAAATTAATTTCCTCGCTAAGTTCTTAATCTTCTCCTCTATTTTCATGATAACCTTTATAAATTCATCATCGCTTTTGCCTGTCGGGTCATCAAGTCCCCAATCTTCACGGTGCTTGCATGGTAACACCGGACAATTCACATTACAGCCCATGGTGATAATAACTTGGGCTTCCGGAATCTCATCCAGGAGTTTAGACCGCTGAGTTTGTTCCATATCAATACCGTATAGCTGTTTCATCAATCTAACGGCATCTTGATTAATCTGTGGTTTTACCTCAGTTCCAGCAGAATAGCTCTCAAATACATCACTAGCGAAACGTTTACCAAGAGCCTCTGCGATTTGACTGCGGCAGGAATTATGGACACAAACAAATGCCACTTTACATTTAGTATCTTTCACCATGTCCTCCTATTGCTAAGATTGCATGTCTGCAAAATTTCTTCTACCGCACCATTATTGCAGTATTGTTTACACTTCATGCAACCGCGGCATTTTTCAAAATCCACCCATGGCTTATCAACCATTCTTTCTCTTATGATGGCTTTGGAATCACAATTTGCTTCTATGTTACAAACACTACAATTTCTACATTTTTCGGGGTCAAGCAACGCTCTTTTCATTAAACCACCCCTTTGTTCGATTCGCAATCTTCACAAGTATTAGCATCACAGGTACCTCTACAAGCACCCCGACAATCGTTGCAAGAGCAACGGGACTTTGTGTCCCAAACAAAGCGATAGCCACAGCGACGGCAAGCTCGAAGAAATTAGATGCCCCAATCATTCCGGCTGGTGCGGCAATATTATGCGGAAGCTTTAATACCTTGCAAGCTATGTAAGCGATAAAGAATATGAGGAAGGTTTGAAGTATCAGTGGTATAGCTATCAAAACAATGTGTAAGGGATTTTCTAAAATAACCTTGCCTTGAAAAGAAAAAATGATAACCAAGGTCAGCAGTAACCCGACTATTGTAATGTTATTAAACTTAGGGATAAAGGCATTCTGAAAATAGTCTGCACCTTTGCTCTTTGTTACGGCGTTCCTTGTGATAATCCCTCCGGCAAGCGGAATGACTACGAATAAAACAACTGATAAAAGTAGTGTATCCCATGGAATCTGTACACCGCCGACACCTAATAGAAAGGCCACAATCGGAGTGAACAACACGAGAATAATAATATCATTCGTCGCCACTTGAACGACCGTATATGCAGGGTTACCTTTAGTTAAGTGCGACCAAACAAATACCATCGCTGTACAGGGTGCCGCACCAAGTAATACTGCCCCAGCGAGGTAATCCTTGGCAAGCTCCGCCGGAATAAGTGCACTAAATATACCGTAGAAGAATAGATACGCAATTCCAAACATGGTAAACGGCTTTATGAGCCAATTAGTTACCCAGGTGACAAACAGTCCCTTGGGGTTCTTACCCACATTCTTAATGCTTAAAAAGTCCACCTTCATCATCATAGGGTAAATCATTAGCCAGATGAGTATCGCTATGGGTATCGATACATTAGCATACTCAAACTGCTCTAGGAATGACGGGATAGCAGGGATAAATTTACCGATAAGTACCCCGGCGGCCATGCAGAGTATGACCCAGATGGTGAGGTATCGCTCAAAGAAGCCAATACCTTGCTTTTTATTACTCATTTTTTCACGCCTGCCTTTTCGATTAACTTCTTGACATCATCGGCGGTTAAAAGCTTACCGTATGCTACGACCTTCGAGTTAATTACCAGTGCCGGTGTTTGCATAATGCCATACTTTGCTATTTCAATATCGTCCCCGATATTAAGGACCTCGTCTGTAAATCCGAGCTCTTTGACTGCCTTTTTGGTATTCTCATAGGTTTCGGTCGCTTTCTTGCAGCATGCACCTAATACGATAAACCGTGCGTTTTGTGTATCACGATTACCGCTCTGTACTGAGCTTACCTCTTTCCCCTTTTTACTGAATAATCCCATAATAAAATCCTCCTACATTATTAGAAATTGAAAAGCATTAAATGCATATCCGATAATTATTATACCTACTGTAACGATACCTACAAAGATACCGAGCAATTTGGGTTTAACTGCTTTACGCAGCATAATGATAGACGGAAGAGACAATGCTGTTACCGCCATCATAAAGGAGAGGATTGTACCAAGTCCCACACCCTTTGCAAAGAGCGCTTCTGAAATGGGAATCGTGCCGAAAATATCCGCATACATGGGTATACCGACAATCGTTGCCAGCAGAACAGAAAACGGGTTATTACTGCCTAAAACACTCTGGGTGAATGACTGCGGTATCCAGTTATGAATTAAAGCACCAATAAAAACACCGATTACTACATACCAAAACACCCTTTTAACGGTTTCCCACATCTGCTCTTTTACATATATAAGACGGTCTCTCATGTTTATGTCAGGTGTCTCTAGGTCTACACTACCAGTTGCTTTTATATATTGCTCTATATATTTATCAAGACCTAATCTATCTATTAACGTCCCTCCGGTAACTGCAAGCAGGATACCTACAACCACATATATGAGAGCAACCTTAAAACCAAATATTGAGGATAAGAGGATAAAAGCACCAAGATCAACAAGCGGTGAACTAATCAGAAACGAGAAGGTTACCCCGACAGGTAAACCCGCATTGGTAAAGCCGATAAACAAAGGGATAGAGGAACAGGAGCAAAAAGGTGTGACTGTACCGAGCAAGGCACCCATAAGGTTGGCTACGACCCCGTTGAACCTACCGAGTATCTGTTTTGTCCTTTCGGGCGGGAAATAGCTTTGGATATATGATATGACGAATATAAGAACAGATAGTAGTGCTAAAATCTTTATCATATCATAGATGAAAAATTGTAGCCCTGCTCCGATACCGCATGAAATATCCAGACCAAACAGCGATAGCATATTGCCAATCACGTCATTTAGCCATTTCATTCCAAGGATTTGTTCTTGAATGAATGATCCTACCCCGGAGATTATCTGCATGACCCGACACCACCCTCATCACATACACAGGTTAGCTTTATCAAAAGATTTTTCGCATTCTGGGCACCTTGTTCACTGATAGAATAGTGTGTCCATTTACCGTCTTTTCGGGCAGACACTACGCCGCTCTCCACAAGGATTTTCATATGGTGTGATAATGTCGGTTGCGTAATATTAAGCTTTTCCAGCAGAATACAGGCACACTTTTCACCCGATTGGAGCATCTCTAATATCTGCAATCTGTTTTCGTCGCAAAATGCTTTGAAAACCTTTGCATTTTCTATATGTTTGTTGTTGTTCACGACAGCACCTCATATTGAATAATATCTATATTATATAGTATATTATTCAAATAGAAATATGTCAATATGTTGATGGAAAATTTTTGTATGAGACAAAAAACCCGCAGAGCCGACAGCCTAAGCCGTCAACCCTGCGGGTCAAATAAGGCCGTTTTCTCAGCCACTCCATCTCATTGCCGTGTTCGAAAATAAACGTCAGCCGACCATCAGCATGTACATTAACCATATCAACCGTGGCATATCCAGAGAATATTCGTCACAGTGGTCCAATGCGAAATTTTTGCGATAACTGCTGAGATGATGAAGATTTGGCAATAGCGATACACCAAGCGGTTCTTAACAGCAAAGAAAGTCACTTCCGATATAACGAGTTTCAGGAGCATCGCATCAAAAAGGTTCTGTTTGCCAACGCTCCTTATGTGGGATTTTTTGTATGGGAAAAGGGGCTGTCCTAAAAACTCCGCCAATACTACCTTAAAGGGGAATAGCAAAGCACAAGCCTACCAAAAGTGGGCTTGTTTTTATATATAAAACTAAACTACTTAGGACTGTTCTAAAATTACAGTGTAACCTAATTTAGTGAGTGAGTTAACATTTCGAGCTTTAATTTTTTCGGCATTAATTGTGTTAAAGTATTAGCTTCCCAAATCTACAAAGTGCTCTTTGTTTTTCAAAATGTGATAAATGGCTAAAATCATACTATGAGCAACAACTACAATAGCTCGTTTAAGAAAAGGCCTCAAAATGGTGCAAAGCGTGTTCGTAAACCTCAGACAGAAAC
>CAYSTR010000191.1:0-5801 GCA_964433745.1 uncultured Oscillospiraceae bacterium
AAAGCAGGTGTAGATATGCAGACCACGAATATAGCTTATGATTTAAGCGTTTTTGAACAAAAACAGGAGAAACCCGCAGTCAAGGTGCTTCAAAACGAGAGACCGCACGGCAGGGTGATGGGGATGGCGCCCATTAAGCTCTTGTTTTTGTCGGTTATTATAGCTAGTGTAACGACGATGTTTATATACTGCCAGGTAGTTCTCACCGAGCTTACCGAGCAGATTAACAGCCAGCGCATCTATCTTGATGAGCTTATAGGTGAGACGACAAGACTTGAAGTGAACCTTGAAAGCAAGGTGTCGCTAGGTAAGATTGAGGAGTATGCCCAAGAGAATTTGGGGCTTGTTAAAGCGCAGAAGTATCAGATAGAGTATGTGCTTTTATCCAATGAGGACGTTGTAAAGGTAAACGATGCTGCCGACAATCTGCCGGTTCGTGTATATGCATGGGTAAATGATCTTGTCGAAGAAGTGCTTGCATATATCTCCGGTTAGGATAATATATTTAGTATAAAGATATGCAAAGCTAAGAGGTGACAATATGGCGGGATCGCCGGTTTTAATTCCGAATGCGTCCATGAAGCGGCGCATGATAGGTATCGTGTCGGCATTTACCTTATTAGGATTTGCGACGGTTATCGTAAGGTTATTCTTTCTACAGGTAATAGACACGGAGGACTACCAGCAAAAGGCAATAAGCCAACAGTTAAAGGTAACACCCATCAGTTCACAGAGGGGTACAATCTACTCCAGCAACATGAAGGTTCTGGCAAAGAGCGCTTCGGTGTGTACGGTGGCATTGCAGCCGCCGCAGATAGGAAAAAATGAGGAATTAAGAGAAAAAATAGCCACCTTTTTAGCGGAGGTTCTGGAGCTCGACAAACAAGAGATCCTAACTAAATCCCGCGAAAAGGTAGGCTATGTGCGTATTAAGCGAAAGGTTGAGAAGCCCGAGGAGGACAAGATCCGCGAGTTTATCAAGGAGACGGGCACGTCGGCAATAATTCTCGAGGAGGACTCCAAGCGATACTACCCGTACGGCAACATGGCATCCACCGTACTGGGCTTTACAGGTGCGGACAATCAAGGTCTTACAGGGTTGGAGTTCTACTATGACAAGGTGTTAAGCGGTACAGCTGGGCGTGTGGTCTCTGCCAAAAACGCCTGGGGTACGGATATGCCGTTTAAGTATGAAATGGTATATGAAGCAAAAAACGGCAACGACATTGTTCTCACGATAGATGAGGGCGTGCAGTATTTTCTTGATAAATGGGTACAGGCGGCGGTCAAGGAGCACAATGTAGCGGCACGTGCGGCGGGAGTCGTCATCAATGTCAAAACCATGGAGATTTTGTGGATGACGACCAAGGGTGACTTTGACCTTAATAATCCATTTGAGATTGCAGATTTAGGAGCTAAACAGAAGCTGGAAGAGCTAAAGCTCACGGCAACCGAAGAGGAATACAAAAAGGAACTAAACCGTCAGCAGCAGCTTCAATGGAGAAACAAGGTTATCTCCGACCCATACGAACCAGGCTCAATATTTAAGATAATCACCGGAGCGTCCGCGCTTGAAGAGGGTGTTGTGAAGCCCAGCGACTCATTTTTCTGTACAGGCTCGGTAGAGGTGGGCGGGCGTACCATCCACTGTCACAAGGCAGGAGGGCACGGCGCAGAGGACTTTATAATGGGTATGGCGAACTCCTGTAACCCTGTATTTATGGCGGTGGGTTCACGGTTGGGTGCTGCTAACTATTTTAAGTACTTCAAGGCGTTTGGCTTTACCGAAAAAACAGGTATAGACCTCCCGGGTGAGGGCGGCGGAGACCCGGTTCTATATCACCCGCAAAGAGAACTGGAGCGTCCGGTAGAGCTAGCTGTTTCATCGTTCGGACAGACCTTTAAGGTCACACCGTTACAGCTTGCAATGGCTGTTTCGGCTTCTATAAACGGGGGAAATCTTGTACAGCCGCGTCTTGTAAAGCAGATAATTGATGAAAACGGTAATGTGATTCAGAATAATGCCACACAGAATAAGAGACAGGTGCTGTCAGCCGAGACCTCAAAGCTAGTAGCTGAGATTCTCGAAAAGGTAGTAACGGACGGCGGCGGCAAAAACGCATACATAAGCGGTTATCGCGTGGGAGGAAAGTCGGGTACATCCGAGAAGATCGACAAAAAAAATGAGGCCGGAGAGATTAATCTGCGTATCTCCTCATTTATGTCGTTTGCACCGGTTGAAGATCCGGAGGTTCTCGTGCTTATATTGCTTGACGAGCCAAACAGCTACAGTCAGTTCGGCAGTGTTATTACTGCGCCGGTTGTGGCAGGTGTTATGGCGGATACGCTCTCATACTTAGGTATAGAGCCGCACTATACGGAGGAAGAAATGAGCCGTATGGATATCTCCACACCGAGTGTAGTGAATAAGCGTGTGTCAGATGCTCAGAATACATTGAACCAGAAAGCACTCAAAAGCCGTGTTATAGGGGAGGGTAACCTAGTCATAACTCAGGTGCCTGAATCGGGACAGCCGATACCGAGAGGCGGCACGGTGCTTCTCTATACCGAGGCAGAGAACGGTTCTGTCATCGTCACTGTTCCTAATGTAGTGGGTATGACAGCGGCACAGGCTAATAAGGCTATAGCTGGTGTTGGGCTTAATATCAAGATTGAGGGCAGTGCCCTTGAGCATTCAAAGACCATCGCATTTTCACAGAGCATAGAACCGGGTGAAAAGGTGTCCGAGGGTACAGTTATAACAATACAGTTTAGAAATACAGAAGCATTTGACCGATAATGTTAACATGGTAGAGAGGGGTGGTTTTCATTGAGATTGCAAGAGCTTTTATCGGGGATTGAATATAAAGGAATAATTGAGGATACGGAGATCACCGAGGTCACGTATGATTCGCGCAGAGCAAAACCGGGCTGCGTGTTTGTATGCGCCAAAGGCAGTAAGGCAGACGGTCACGATTTTGCCGCGCAAGCCGCAGAAATGGGCGCATCCGCTATTGTGTGCGAGCGCTCTGTGGGTGTAAAAAATGAGCTGATTGTCGGCTGCTCCCGCAGTGTGTACGCCAGAATGTGCGCGGCTCTCAACGGAAATCCCGCAGAGAAGCTGAAGCTTATCGGAATAACAGGCACAAACGGCAAGACAACCATCACCTATCTGATAAAGCACCTTTTGGAGCACGCCGGAAAACGTGTGGGACTAATCGGAACGATAAGCAACAACATAGTAGGTATGGAGCTGCCCGCAAAGCACACTACACCCGATCCGGGTGAACTGCACCTGTTGTTCTCAAAGATGCTGTCCGCCGGATGTGAGTATGTCGTTATGGAGGTATCCTCTCATGCCCTCGATCAGCACCGTTTGGACGGTGTGACATTTGATGTGGGGGTATTCACAAACCTCACCCAGGATCATCTGGATTATCACGGTACAATGGATAATTACTTTGAAGCGAAAAAGAAGCTATTTAGCTCGTCCAAGCAAGCGGTGCTCAATCTGGACTGTCCCTACGGTGAAAGGCTTTCAAAGGAGCTTTCTATCCCTGTCATAACATATTCCGCATCGGACGATGGAGCCACCTATACCGCTCACAATGTATCTCTGTCCGCAAAGGGTGCGGGGTTTGTGCTTGTGGGAAACGGTGTCATTGGGCGGGTAAAGTTCCCCATGCCGGGTCAGTATTCCGTCTCGAATGCATTAGCGGCGGCAGGGGCGGCACTGGCGGCGGGTGTGGATTTTGACTGTGTTGTGGAGGGGTTAAACTCCTGTCCGGGGGTAAAGGGGCGCACAGAGGTGCTCCCGACTGGTACGGACTATACCGTTATATGTGACTATGCCCACTCTCCCGACAGCTTGGAAAAGGTAGTGGATACGGTAGGGGCGTTTGCCAAGGGGCGTGTAATAACGCTGTTTGGCTGTGCGGGCAACCGTGATGCCAAGAAACGTCCTCTCATGGCGAAGGCAGTAGCCAAGCGTTCGGACTATATCGTGTTTACATCTGATAACCCCAGAAATGAGGATCCCTTAAAGATTATCGAGGACGCCATGTCCGGATTTGACGGGTACAATGGTGTGCTAAAGGTCATACCCGACAGATACGAGGCGATAAAACATGCACTCTCGATAGCCGAGCCGGAGGATGTAATTATTTTAGCCGGTAAGGGGCATGAGGATTACCAGGTGCTAAGAGAGGGCACAATATACTTTGACGAGCATGTGATTGTCAAGGAAATCCTGGGAATCAGTGAAAACGAGAAATAAAGATTTCCTTAAAGAAAGAGTGTGAATGTGAATGGATACGTGGGGGATTATTACAGCGGCAGGAGTGGCGTTTGTCGTGACCGCCCTGTTGGGGAGAGTACTTATACCATTTTTGCGCAGGCTCAAATACGGTCAGACAATCTTAGACATAGGACCGCGCTGGCATAAGCAGAAAGAGGGCACCCCCACAATGGGCGGCTTGATGTTCATTATCGGCATCAGCATTGCCGCCCTCACCGGCTTTTTTCTCATATCCATGTCGGAGGGCGAGATGTTCTCCGCAGAACGTTCACTAGTTAACGTGCGTTTTTTTGCAGGATTGGGACTTGCCTTGGCGTTTGCGTTTGTCGGGTTTATGGATGATTATATTAGCGTGGCGAAAAAGCGCAATCTGGGGCTTACAGTAAAGGAAAAGCTGGTCATACAGCTGGTTATAAGCATTGCTTATCTGGCTACACTCTACATCAGCGGTGACCGGAGTACGATTGTCATTATCCCGTTTATAGGACAGCTTGACTTTGGGATATTCTATTATCCGTTCGCCGTGTTTGTTATAATCGCCATGGTCAATGCTGTCAACATTACAGACGGTGTGGATGGGCTGTGTCCCAGTGTTACTCTTATAGTAGCCGCAGGATTTGTTGCTGTTTCGGGGCTTATGGGGTTGGTTCAACAAAGCATTCTGGCGGCGGCACTGGCGGGAGGAATGTTAGGGTTTTTGGTATGGAACTTTTATCCGGCAAAGGTGTTCATGGGGGACACTGGTTCGTTCTTTTTAGGGGGACTGGTGAGTGCTCTGGGATTTGGGGTATCGCTTCCTATGATACTTTTACTTATCGGGATTGTATATGTGCTGGAAAACCTCTCTGTTGTGCTTCAGGTTATTAGCTTTAAGACGACAGGTAAGCGCATATTCAAGATGAGCCCTATACATCATCACTTTGAAATGAGCGGTTGGAGTGAGATTAAGATTGTTACGGTATTTTCCTTTGTATCGTTAATCGGAGCTTTAATTACAATAATGTATATAACATCTTTATATAAATAGGGGGAGGGTCTGGTTTGGCAGAGAGGAAGATTTCATTAAAACAAAAGATTCGATATTGGCTGTCTCTGGGGACGAGAAAAGAAGGCGAACCCGATCCGGGAGGAATGGATTTGACCTTTCTCATCCTCGTTATCCTCATTCTGACTATCGGATTGGTCATGCTGTTTTCCGCCAGCCATGCCTATTCGTTCTATCATTTCGGTGACAGCTTTTTCTTTATTAAAAAGCAGCTGGTGTGGGCGGTATTTGGTGTGCTCTCCCTCATCGTCATGTCGTTTGTCGATTACAGAGTGTTTCATAGACTGGCGTTTCCGATTATGCTTATCTCACTTGTGCTCTTGGTAGTGGTGCTCTTCATGCCTGCCATCAATAACGCCAAGCGATGGATAATTCTGCCGGGAGGTCAGCAGTTTCAGCCTTCGGAGGTAGCAAAGTTTGCCGTTATCATCCTGTTTGCACAGATTATATCGATAAACT
>CAYSTR010000192.1:0-5796 GCA_964433745.1 uncultured Oscillospiraceae bacterium
AGCGTTCTTGCCGACCGCCTGTCCGCCTTTCTCATGCAGAGCGGAAATAAGCGGATAGGCGGTCCTGTCCTTGCAGACTGGCTAATGGCAAACGGTTTTCTCGAATATAGAAACGAGTGGGAGAAGCGATTCAAGGTGGCTACTGAAAAGGGCGGATATCTGGGGATAAAGACAGAGGAGCGCACGATACGCGGGGAGCGCTGTTTTGTCAATACCTATGACATGGACGCGCAGGCGTATATTGGAGCTAGGGTTATGGAGATAAAGGAGTTTGCCGAAAGGGGCGGATTAAATGGAGATAAGAAGAGCTAGGCATGAGGATTATGACGGTATTCTACATCTGCTTACACAGATTGCGGCACTGCACCACAGAGGACGTCCCGATATATTCAAAAGCGGCGTAAAAAAGTACACAGCAGACGAGCTTTCGGAGATTACAGCCGATCCGCTGAAACCTGTTTTTGTGGCAGCCGAGGACGGACAGGTGCTGGGCTATGCGTTTGCTGTCGTAGTCAGCTACAAGAATCATGCCGTGTTTCGCGACTATACAGCACTTTATATCGATGACCTCTGTGTGGACGAGAACATCAGGGGTAAGGGTGTGGGTAAGCTGTTATTTGAAGCTATAACTGATTTTGCCAATGAGCTGGGGATCGATATGCTCGATTTAAATGTCTGGGAGTTTAATAAGGAAGCGATTGCATTTTATGAGCGTATGGGAATGAGCACCTCCCGCCGCCGGATGGAATTGAAGCTTAAATGATGAAAGGGACTGCTAAGCAGTCCCTTAATCTATATCTAAGTTAGTTCCCGCCGGTCTGGCTCTCGTGCTTCTCAAAGAAGTCCACACGCGGCTCTAAGAAGCGGAATGTGTGATTGTCCTCCACAAAGAATGAGAGCGGCTCGAAGATATATGCCCAGTCCCAGATGCGCTCGTCTACCCGCAGATACTCGCGTATCATCTCACAGCCTTTGGGGGCGATGGGGTGGCAGAGTGCGGCGGCTACTCTTATTATGTGGAACGTATCGGACAAAAGTGCTGCCAACTCGTCCTTGTCCTCACTCTTACTGCGCACCGCCCAATCCTTGTTTGCGTCGCGCAGGTAGATGTTGAGAAGCTCAAATATCTTGTCAAACGTAAGCTCGGACATCATGCGCTCGTAGGACAGAATCGTCTCGTCGGACGAACGCTTTACTGTCTCGCTTACACTAACGCCCGGATATACACCGTTAAAATGCTTTTGAACTGTGTAGAATGCAGAGCGAACCAGACGGTTTAGGACGTTTGTGAGAAGATTGCCCTCGTACAAAACGGTGTCAAACTCGCCGGTGCTCCCCCCCATGACAGCCTTTGGCTCAAAGCCCACACTGCGCTCGGAAAGGCTTGCGTTCATGAAGTGCAGACGAAGCTGTTCGGGTGTGTAATAGTCAAGAAGCAATGAAGCCTTGGGCGGCTTTACAGCACCGCTGGACGAAGCCTTTGTTTTACCGTACATGATGTGATGGTTGGGAACAATAAGCGGCAGCTTAAAATTCTTGTCCAGAGCCAGAAACAGTCCCATCTCGGCTATGGCATAGAAATAGATGTTGTCCTCACCGATAAACTGATAGACACGCGCATCGTCCGACTTCCACCATTTCTCCCATTCCTTGCCGTCCGTACCGTCTCCCAGCACCGCTTTGGTAAAGGCTATGGGTGCCCATAAGGATTCCGGCCACACCCAGAACGTAAGCCCGTCCACACCGTCAGCGGCGGGGACGGGGATACCCCAGTTTACATTGCCCGATAGACGAAAGGGCACAAGCGTCTTTCCTGTACGGTAACGAATACCGTTTGCACCCAATATCTCGGTAGCCCGTTCGCGGGAGGCAAGATCCTCAAATTCCAACAGAACAGAGGCCTTCTGCTCCTCCTTTTCCACTGTATATGGGGGGAGACCGTCTATAGCCTCGACCTGCTCCAATAGCTCCTTTTTGATGTATATTGAGGGCTTTTTCAGGAACTCTCTCACGACGGTGACCAGGCTCTTGCGGCAGGCGGGGTCTTTTTCCCAGCGCTCGACCTCGCGCTCTAGGTGTTCGGTGTAGGCGGGGAGGTCAAAAAACCAGTTGTCCACAGCGCGCCTTGCGGGGGTTTTGCCCGACAATGTGCTCACAGGTGCAATAAGCTCGGAGGGGTTATACTGATGTCCCAGTGAGCATTCATCGGCATATGCCGTCTCGGACTTGCAGCCCTGTATCGGACAGCGCCCGGTGACCTGACGTCCGTTGAGGAATACACCCTTGTCCTCGTCAAAGAACTGGAGGGTACTAATGAGCTTTAGTGTGCCGTTTTTATAGAGGGTGTCAAACACCTCCGCGGACAAAGCCGCATGAATCCTGCCCGGTTCACCCAAGGCCGAGGCGGCGAACAGACTGGGGGAAATCAAGTATCGTTCTAGCGTCTCTTTCTGGTTTTCGTGGTTGCGGGCAACATAGTCCGTAATACTGCCGGAGAAGCCCTCCTCCACCGCCTGCTCATAGCCTGTCTCGATGGTCGCGCCGTAGCAGTCTGTACCCGATACAAATATGACGTTTTCTTTGCCTATACGGTCGCGCAGAAATCGTGCGAATATGTCTGCGTGGACGAAGTAGCCGCCTACATGTCCGAAGTGCAGTTCCTTATTACCGTACGGCATACCGCCCGTAATTACGGCACGGGCGGGAAATACCGGTCTATCGTTAATGTTCATATGACCTCCTGTCCGGGGTATGCGTTATTTCTATTATTATACCATATTTATCCTTATTTTTGCAAGCGAAATTTATCATAGCGGTTACCAGTCATCTCCGTATTGCATTTATAGGTCAAAATATGTTATAATTAAGGGGGAGGTGGGACATATAAGAGACCTAATAATAAGAATTACTACCCTATTCGTCCTTTTAGTATGCATTATACTGTTACAATACAGCGGACTGCCCGCCGATAATGCCATTCCGACAGCTTTACCGGAAGCACCGGATATGGAAGAACAGGAGATTCCGCTGGAAATATTTATAGACAAGCCGGAATCATCCCCGCCGCCGCTTGTGACGCACAGCATCCTCGACTTTAACGATATACCCGAGATTACGGATGACATGATAGAAACCATACTCGCGTTTTCCGATACATACTATGAATCACTGAGTACCCTCACCCCGGCGGATGTAACAGGATATTTTGATCATACCGACCCGGCGGGATACCAGTATGCCAAAGAAAACCAGACAATTCTGGACATAACTATAGGGTTAAGACGTCTACAGCCCACCGATCTTACTATTACACGCTTTTCTTACGAGCTTATGTTTCTCGATGCCCGAGAGGATGATGACGGCAGACTGCGCATCATGGCGCTCGAAAGCCAGTCCATGGATTTTTCATGTATCCCCGGCACTACCTCGTACGAATCGGGTATATACAGAAGCTTTACGTTTAATAAGTCCGAGGACGGCTATGTGCTTGTCCGGCACAGCATGTACAACGACTCGCATATTATCTATGACGAGCAGATAGAGGCAGAGGCAAAAGCTCTCGGTCTAAATCTGGAGGGACTTACGCATGAGCAGGCGGACATGCTAAATCTCCGCGCCAAAAATGCCATTCTTCTGGAAGCAGCACAGCAGATAGCCCTGTTAAACGGCGAACGAAAGGCACTTCTTGATGACAGTCCCCCCTACGAGCCGGAGGGTGTTGAATATGCTTTCCCCTATGACCGTCAGGCGGCGCTTTCTTATGCTAATATGTGGGTAGACCCCAAATTTTTAGTGAGAAACCCCGATTTCAGCGCATATGACGGTTACGGCGGCAACTGCGCAAACTTTGTATCCCAGAGCC
Source organism: uncultured Oscillospiraceae bacterium (assembly GCA_964433745.1). Lineage (GTDB taxonomy): Bacteria > Bacillota > Clostridia > Oscillospirales > Ruminococcaceae > CAYSTR01. Next base: position 3,863 of record CAYSTR010000192.1, read on the forward strand.
TTTTCGCCGGAGGTATACCGATGGATATAACCGGCGCGTCCGGTGTGCAGTGGAAATGGTACAGCGATGATATCGTGTTTGCACAGGTTGCCAGAGGGCGTTCGTCCGCATGGTCGGGGGTGGGGGAGTTTTATTTCTATGCGGACAATAATACCGGCAAGGGTTTAGTGGCGGTTACGGAGGACAATCCGTTCAGCGGGAGAGAGGCGGATGTGCTGCAGCTCTACGCTCTGGGCAAGTGGCGGCATGAGGTACTCATTACCGATGTGGTGTACGACAAGGACGGTAATGTGATTGACTATCTCATACGCTCGAACACCGCCGACAGGATGAACTATCCCGCGACGGCGCACAGCTATTCGGGGCTCAGGGTTATCAAGATTTTAGGCTACAATTAAATTTTTTAGGATGTCTCATGAATGGTGAGACATCCTTTTTTGTTTGCGACTTCCGATGATTTATTTTAATGGCTTTCTCATAACAAGCTTTTTATTGGTTTCATGATAAACGGTAAATCCTGCTTTTTTGTACATATCGGCATATCCTACAAAGTCCTCAGATTTATCGGTTATGTCTTTATCCGGATAAGCTTCAACGAAATCAAACCCATCCATTGCTGCATCCTGGCAAATGCGTTCCAAAAGCTGGGAAGCAATACCTTGTCTTCGCATTTTCTCGGCGATTGTAAAGCAAAAAACGGATTTTACCCGAATTTCCGGGGTGGTTTCTTCTGTGGGTATAAAACCCTTTCTCTTTCCGTTCATAAACTGCCAACCCATACACTTTAAGCAGTCCGATTTTGTATTGGCATTGCACCATCCCACAACCTCGCCGTCACAGAAAGCTAGGTAGCCCTTAATATGTTCATCCTTGACCATATTAAGGGCATAATCTCTTCTTTTTGCTTTGGTAGCAAAATCTTTATCATCTCCGTTGTCGTTGCACCAATAAACACAATAGCATTTCGCATTTTGATGCTTTTGATTGTGCGGTGTAACATCAAAAAAGTGGATATAATCCTCTGCAAGGTCTGGGGGTTAGTTTGCGTATTTCTATATTCATACTATACCTTTTGCAGCTTTGCCACTGACAGTGTATATATAACCGCTGCTGTCAGAAGATCGTCTACATTAATGGCTTCATCCGGCTGGTGACCGCCGCCGTGCCCTGCGGGGAGAAATGCTGCGGGCTTTGCGGTATCAAGCCCCGGACCGAATGCCGCCGCATTGGGCAAAAGCCGGGCATATGTGCCGCCCCCCATGGTCTTGGGAGGAAGATGCCGCCCTGTCGCCTCCTCGAACGCCTCCGAGAGTGTGCGGATAAAAGGATGATCCGCCGGAATGTAGAGCGGGTGCTTGTCCTCTTTTGTCTCGAGGGAAAGCCCGTGACGTTCGCAGAACCCGCCTATCTTTTCCAGTATCTCCGCACCATTTGCCGTCACCGGGTATCGGATGTTGAGATTGAGCGTCAGCACCCCGCCGGATGTGCTGATTATGCCGCCTATACAGGTGAGGTATCCCGATGGTTCATCACTGACCGCAATGCCCAGCGTCTCGCCCCTATTCTCGGACAGAATGTCATTAATAAGCGTCAGCACTCGTCTGTTCTCCCCAGCAAGCCCGCTGTCGCAGAGAATACCCGCCAGCTTGCCTATGGCGTTTAGGGATTGTTCGGGTGAGGCGGCATGTGCAGATACACCGATGGCGGTCAGCTTAACTCCATCCTTCGCGTCCTCGGCGGTCACATCAAAGCCCTTGAGCTGTGCGCGTATAGAGGCAATGTCTCCTTTTATCAGCGCAAAGGCGCGGTCGGGTACCATGTTAGAAGCACTACCGCCTGTCATGCTAAGCTTAGTATCAGACAGCGGGAAGCCCATATTTACTGATATAATGCCCTTTTCTCCGTGTATGACCGGAAAGCTCGCATCCGGAACG
>CAYSTR010000193.1:0-5774 GCA_964433745.1 uncultured Oscillospiraceae bacterium
GCATCCAGACGCTTTGAGGTGCTGGGTACGGTAAATGGTGTGACGATAACGGACTATTATGCACATCATCCGGCAGAGCTGGAGGTGACCTTGAATGTGGCTAAGAAGCTGGGCTTCAATAAGGTGTGGGCGGTGTTTCAACCGTTCACATACTCACGTACGCATATGCTACTTGATGATTTTGCCCGGGTGTTAGCGATAGCGGATAATGTTGTCATGTCCGAGATAATGGGCGGGCGAGAGGAGAACACCTATGGCATATACACAAAGGATCTGGCGGCGAAGATTGACGGCTCTGTCTGGTTTAACACATTCGGTGAGATAAGCGACTATGTGCTAGAACACGCCGAGCCCGGCGATCTTGTTATCACTATGGGCTGCGGAGATATCTATAAAGCGGCAAAGCTCATGCTAAAGGGAAAATTAGACAGAGAGGGTGTCACGGCATAAACAGTTTAGACTTTTTTATAAACAAAATAAAACAGAAGCGCGTAACGTTTATCGGTGTTGGGATATCAAATAACGACCTTATCATATTGTTTGCAAAATCGGGAATAAAAGTCACCGTTCGCGACATAAAAACCCGCGAAAAGATGGGAGAGCTGGCAAATACTCTCACCGAAATGGGTGTAACGCTTATTCTGGGTGAGGACTATCTAAATGGGCTTTCAAATACTGATATTATTATTCGCTCACCGGGAATCTATTATAACACACCGGAGCTAATCGAGGCTAGGGGTGCAGGTGTCATAGTCACCTCTGAAATGGAGCTATTTTTTGAGCTGTGTCCCTGTAAGATTATAGCCGTCACCGGTTCGGAGGGAAAGACCACCACCTCCACACTAATCTCTTGTCTTATCACAGCGGCGGGTAAGACGGTGTACCTTGGCGGTAATATTGGGCGGGCACTGCTGCCGCTAGTTCCGCTCATGTCACCGGATGATATCTGTGTTGTAGAGCTGTCGAGCTTTCAGCTTATCTCGATGCGCAAAGGACCGCATATATCGGTCATTACTAATATCACACCCAACCATCTAAACGTCCATAAGAGCATGGACGAGTACATTGCGGCAAAACAGAACATTTATCTTCATCAGGACGCATTCTCCGAAACGATTCTCAATCTTGATAATGAGCTGACTGCTTCATTCGCTCCGGAGATCCGCGGACGGTTAATGTACTTCTCCCGCAGGAAAAAGCCGGAAAACGGCGCTTATATGGATGATAACGGAGGTATACATTATATAAGAAACGGTCACGACACATTTATCATGAACCGGGAAGAGATATTCGTCCCGGGGCTTCACAACGTAGAAAACTATCTAGCCGCCATATGTGCCGTGTGGGACTTGGTCACACCCGAGCATATTATAGAGGTTGCCCGCAATTTCAAGGGTGTGGAGCATCGTCAGGAGTTTGTCCGTGAATATAACGGTATTCGTTTCTATAACGATTCCAAGGCGACCACCGTGTCAAGCGCACGGTCTGCGTTGTCGGTGTTTGACCAGCGCGTCATACACATAGCGGGAGGCTATGATAAGCATGTACCCTTTACCGAGCTTGCGTCATCTGTTGCGGAAAAGGTGAAACTTCTCATACTCATGGGTGATACAGCCGAAAAGATAAGGACGGCGATACTTGATTATCCCGGATATTCGGAGAAAGAGACAAAGATTGTACGTGTAGACGGGATGCGTGAGGCTGTCTACTGTGCGCTGCAACATGCGGTATCAGGGGACATTGTACTCCTTTCGCCAGCCTGTGCAAGCTTTGACATGTACACACGCTTTGAGGAGCGGGGAGAGCATTTTAAACGGCTTGTAATGGAACTGGGACATGAGCAGTTTGTCTAAATCTTTTTCTCACCTAGACCCGCCCTTCGGACTGATGATAGACGCACTGCGTACCGCCTACGGTGATTATCCGTCGCTCTACAACGAGCACATGTTCGGACAATCACCTGTGTGCGTATGCGGTGCGCAAAAGCTCATGGCTCTGTCAGAGGAGGATGATTTAAATGAGATTTGCAGTTTTCATCTTATGACAGGTGGTGAGCTGTGCGGTCGGCTTTCCTATGTCCGGCGGCTTATATCGCCGGAGCTGCACCTTGTTAAATGCGGCGGTATATATGAGACTGTGGGAGCTTATTCTCATGTTGAAGCTGATATTCGCAAAAACACCGATCTAATGAGTGCCGCAAAGCTGTCTGCTATGCACCGGGGGCAGCCTGTGGATGAGGTGTACTGCGACATCTCGCATAAATTTCGTCATAAGGCAGCAGACTACTACCTTTTATACGAAAAACAGTTACCTGTCTCAACATTATGTGCATCCTATAACAGCGCGGGTGCTTATATATCCGACATATACACGATAGAAAGCGCCAGAGGACGCGGATATGCCACCGCTCTTATTAGAACGGTATTATCCGAATGTCCGGGTCTTAGCTACTATCTGCTCAGCGAGAATGAACAATCGGACAGGCTGTATCTGCATACCGGATTTAAAAAAACCGGCGAATATGGTATCATTAGAAGATCATAGGAAAGAGGAAAAAATCGGGTGAACAATCCATTTAAGGTAAATGAAAAAGTCCTGCGCCTCTCTGAACAAGCACAGGATATGACGATGAAGATTTTTACAGAGATAGACAAGCTGGCGGAGATAAACTCACAGAGGGTGCTGGGTGCATTCATAAACCACCGAATAGGTGAAGCACAGCTTCAATCCACCACCGGTTATGGCTACGGAGACACTGGGCGTGATACGCTGGACAAGGTATGGGCAGAGATTTTCGGCGCACCATCTGCATTGGTGCGACACAGCTTTATCTCGGGTACGCACGCGCTGACGGTTGCATTATTTGGTGTGCTGCGTCCGGGTGACACGCTTTTATCCGTTACAGGTAAGCCCTACGATACCATAGAAGAGGTAATTGGACTGTCGGGCAGCTGCGGGAACGGTTCTCTTGCGGATTTTGGTGTCGGTTACAAAGAGATTCCCATGAATGCGAGCGGTGTAGATATTCCCGCTGTTTTAAGTGCTGCAAAGGAAGCAAAGGTCGTATATATCCAGCGTTCCCGCGGGTATTCGCTGCGAAACACCCTGTCAGCGGCAGAGATCGGGGAGATAGCGGAGCGGGTACATAAAACAAACCCCGACTGTATCGTCATGGTGGACAACTGTTACGGTGAGTTCACAGAGACATGCGAGCCGTGTGCTGTGGGTGCTGACCTTACAATCGGTTCTCTTATCAAAAATCCTGGTGGCGGTATTGCGCGTACAGGTGGCTATATTGCCGGAAGGACAGACCTTGTTGAGCTGTGTGCATACCGGCTTACCAGTCCCGGTATAGGCGGTGAAGCGGGGTGTACGCTTGAACAGAACAGGAGTATGTATCTGGGATTGTTTCTTGCACCCAATGCTGTTCGTGAAGCGCTAAAGTCAGCTGTCTTTGCGTCTGCGGTATTTGAACTTATGGGTTATGAGGTGTTTCCCCGATATTCCGACCCGCGTTCGGACATTATTCAATCGGTTCTTTTAGGTGATTCGGACAAGCTAATCGCATTTTGTAAGGCAATACAAAACTCCTCACCTATAGATTCGCATGTTACCCCTGTCCCATGGGACATGCCCGGATATTCTTCACAGGTCATCATGGCGGCCGGTACATTTACATCAGGAGCATCCATAGAACTAAGCTGCGATGCGCCGCTTCGTGATCCATATGCGGTATGGCTGCAAGGGGGACTTGTGTATGGAGCTGCAAAGCTTGCCATACTAAAGGCGGCAGAAGCTATTATGTAGTAGTTCTTAGTAAAGATAAAAAAGGTGAGATATCAATAAAACAGATATCTCACCTTTTGGGGTTAAATAGTTATATCAATATTTTGAATCTGAGGTGCTTTGTATTGGCTTCTTTTTAGCCGGTACAAAATGAGAGACGGAAGTCTCATATCCAGACTCTTCCTTGACCTTGAATTTCGCCACCATATTATTTAAAATAGCGGCCTGACTGGACAGTTCCTCACTGGCGGCGGCAGACTCCTCGCTCGTCGCGCTGTTTGTCTGTACGACAGAGGAGATCTGTTCTATACCCTGTGCAATCTGATGCATGGAATGAAGCTCCTCTTCAACAGTTGTTGCTATGGATCTGACATCAGCGGCTACTACCTTTGTTGTTGCATTTATAGCATCCATGGTCTTAACCGTGGATTCGGCATTCATCGTTACAGCGGATATTGAGTTTACCGTGCTTTCAATAAGAGAAGCGGTGGTTTTTGCCGCATCGGCGGATTTTCCTGCAAGGTTTCGCACCTCGTCGGCTACCACAGCAAATCCCTTGCCTGCAGTACCGGCTCTTGCGGCTTCGACTGCTGCGTTTAGTGCAAGGATATTAGTCTGGAATGCGATATCTTCGATTGTTTTTATTATCTTACTTATTTCAGCTGACTTTGAGTTTACCTCATGAATCTCACTCATGAGATTTTGCATTTGCTTATATGTCGAACTAAGATCAGCTTCAACCTCGTCCGTATCGCTTGTAATCTTTGAGATATTTTCACCTGTTCTCTTAAACTGCTCTCTCATGTTACTAATAGCAAGCGACAGATCATCCACCGATGCCGCCTGCTCACTAGTACCCTGTGCTAATGATTGAGCACCTCCTGACACCTGTTCCGCTCCGCTCGACACTTGATGAGCACTTGATCGTATACCGGATATTGTGTGTGACATATCCATGATAATCTTACGCACATTGTCCTCGATTACTTTAAAATCTCCGACAAACGGTTGCTTGGGTTCGGGAATATCAAAATTCCCCTGTGATATATTTGATAATGCCATCTCAATATCAAATATATAGATATGAAGATTATTTTTCAATGAAGAAAGCGCTTCCACAATAGTTCTTACCTCTGAGGTGTTTCCCTCTATAGACAAGGGGGCAGCTATATTACCATCCGCTATCTTATTAATTTCGCGGTTTATTATCCTTATGGGAATAATAAGACGCTTATGAATAATAAGACGCAATAGAATCTGTAACACTACCAGTATAAGAATTAATGCTAGAACAGCAAATTGATTAAGAATGAGGAAGTTGTTGATATTATTTATAGTATCGGCTGTACGGCTGTCCAGCTCATTTAAAAATTGGGTTTTTAAGCTCTCAATTTGTGCGACAGTATCATTATACTCCTTTCCGTATACAAACGAAATAGCACTGTTTGTATCGCCATTCTTTGCATTCTCTAATGCCTCTATCTCAAGAGGAATGAGATTGTTTGATAAAGAGAGCATCTTATCGACAATACTCTCCTCATTGGCATTAATTCCTATCTGCTTCATTTTGGCTACACCGGCGGCAGTATTCTTGTCGACATTAACCTCCTGCATATACCTGTTATAATAATCTAGATTTGCTGTAGCTGCGAATGCCCGGACTTGATTTGTCAAGTATGCTGAACCGTTCATAAACCTGTTTGCACCCATAGTAAGCTCGTATCTGTCGGTCTGAGCCTTTGTAAGCGAAGCATTTATATTTAAGACAAATATAAATAGCAATGCTATAACAACGATTAACATTATGGATAGAACGTTAATAATTGTTATTAGCTGTGGCTTTTTGATTTTATTTTCCATTATTACACCCCCAAATTAAATAATAGCACTACAATGAAGAAAAGTCAAATATATTGTATGGAGAAAATCAAATAAAATGCCTTTATTATAAAAGCTATATATTGCATAAAAAGACAAAATATGATAAA
>CAYSTR010000194.1:0-5748 GCA_964433745.1 uncultured Oscillospiraceae bacterium
TGCATGACCGGATTGACCTCCGCCGCCTGTAACCCCGATTCCACCAGACCGGACAGTGCGGTAATGCCCTCGGTCAACAGATCGCTTAAAAAGCTGCCCACCACGCCGAATGTCAGCCAGAATACGGTAAGCATTATTAGGAGAAAAATGGGCAATCCCCAGATTTTGTGCGTCAAGAGCTTGTCTATTCTGGTGCTCAAGAGCTGTTCGCGGCTCTCGGAGGGCTTTTTAACGTTATCTCCTACCACACGCTCTATGAAGGCATAGCGCATGTCGGCCAGTGCCGCTTCACGGTCTGTCCCCAGCTCCTCCTCCATCTCGCAGATACAATGATCTATGGCATCCAGCTCGTTTTCGCTTAGGTCAAGTGCAGAGCGTACAGGCTCGTCTCCCTCAATGAGCTTGATAGCGGCAAAGCGCATAGGCATTCCGGCGCGTTTCGCGTGATCCTCTATGAGGTGGGCGATACCATGCAGACAGCGATGTACCGCACCCGAACAGAAGTCATACTTTAATGGGCGGGATTCGGCGCGCACTGTGGTTAATGTGCGCTCTATAAGCGTGTCCACACCCTCGTTTTTCACCGCACTAATGGGGACAACAGGGATACCCAGCGCTCCCGCCAGCCCCTCGATATCTAGACTGCCGCCGTTTCCGGTAAATTCATCCATCATGTTAAGAGCCAGCACCATGGGAACCTGCAGCTCCATGAGCTGGAGTGTGAGGTAGAGGTTGCGTTCCAGATTGGTTGCATCGGTTATATTAATTATCCCATCGGGCTTTTGCTTTAGGATAAAGTCTCTCGTCACCAGCTCTTCATCGGAATATGGGCTTAACGAGTATATGCCGGGCAGGTCTACGACGGTCACCTGCTCATGACCGCGCAAGCTCCCGGCGGTCTGCTCCACCGTCACGCCGGGGAAGTTGCCCACGTGCAGGTTTGCGCCGGTCAGCTGATTGTAGAGTGTGGTTTTTCCGCAGTTTTGGTTGCCTACCAGTCCCAGCTTCATGCCTTATCCTCCTCGACGATGATGTTCTCTGCTTCTGATAGCCGGAGGGTGAGTATGTAGCCGCGGAGTGTTATCTCTATGGGGTCGCCCAAGGGTGCTGTGCCGCGAACCGTGACCTTAGTGCCGGGGGTTAACCCCATGTCCAGAAGATGCCGCCTCACAGCCCCCATACCGAGGACAGAAAGCACGCGTCCGGAGCGTCCGACACCCAAGTTTGCCAAAGTCATTAGATCATTCCTTTATAAAAAAATGGTTGATTTTTCGACATAAATATGTTAGAATAAATTGGTTACCGATAACAAAGGGTAATTAGTAAATACTAAACAAAGGAGGAACGATGGTGGATACCGCAGACCGAAGTAGCGCAGACCCGAATATGCCGATACCGCCTTTGTTCCTTGTGATATAAGGGCGGAGAGACAGGACCGTTTGCGCTCCTTTTAGGAAGAAAGGAGTAAAAGCAATGGAAGAAATCATCAAGGAGCTAACCGAGCTTCTGGAGGAAAACCAGTTCCGTCAGCTCAAAGAGCGTCTTATCGACCTCAACAGCGTGGATATCGCCGCGTTTATCGAGGAAACCCGCCTGGAAAAGGTTACTACCGTTTTCCGCACACTACCGAAGGAGATTGCCGCCGAGGTGTTCGCCGATCTGTCGCCCGAGTTGCAGGAGCACATCATCGGCAAGATTACCGACCGCGAGCTGTCCTTCATTATTGACGAACTGTTTGTGGACGATGCTGTCGATATTTTGGAGGAGCTGCCCGCCAATGTGGTGAAGCGCGTTCTCAAAAGTGCCTCACCCGATACGAGAAATCTTATTAATCAATTTTTACAGTATCCGGAAAATTCTGCCGGTTCTATCATGACGGCAGAGTTTGTGGATCTGCACGCCAACATGACGGTGGAGGACGCGCTCTTGCGAATCCGCCGTACTGGTATTGACAAGGAGACGGTGTACACCTGCTATGTCATAGACACCGAGCGCCGTCTGCAAGGGGTTTTGACCGTCAAGACGCTTTTAATGTCCAGCGACAAATCCCTTATCTCCGAAATAATGGAGACCGAAATCATCTTTGCCACTACAACAGACGATCAGGAGGTTGTCGCACAGTTCTTCTCAAAGTATGGCTTTCTGTCCATCCCGGTTGTTGACCATGAAAGCCGCTTAGTCGGTATTGTCACGATTGACGACGTTGTGGAGGTCATTAAAGAGGAAGCCACCGAGGACTTTGAAAAGATGGCGGCTATGTTACCGTCCGAGAAGCCCTATCTTAAAACGAGTATAATCTCACTGGCTAAAAACCGTATCGTCTGGCTTCTGGTGCTCATGGTATCCGCCATGGTGACAGGCGGCGTTTTGGAGCGGTTTGAGTCGGCATTCGCCGCACTGCCGCTTTTGGTCACATTCATCCCCATGCTCACCGATACAGGCGGCAACGCCGGAGCTCAAAGCTCGACGCTCATCATCCGCGGTATGGCACTGTCCGAGATAAAAAAGCGGGATTTTCTCAAGATTCTGCGAAAGGAGCTGGGTGTCAGCCTGATTGTGGGTGTAGCGCTTGCTATTGTGAACTACATCCGGCTTGTCATCATGTACCCCGGCAATGAAATGATTGCACTCACCGTTGTACTTAGCTTGTTTGCCACCGTCATCATCGCAAAAACCATCGGCGGGCTTCTGCCCATCCTGGCAAAGCTTGTGAAGGCCGACCCTGCCATTATGGCTGCACCGCTCATTACGACGATTGTGGATGCGTTTTCTCTGGTGATTTACTTTACGATTGCACAACGGCTGCTCAATATATAAATGTTAAAGGCGGTTGGAGTATAAACTCCGGCTGCTTTTTTATGTCCACAAAGAGGTAATGAACATAGCTGTTTTATCCTCTGCCGGAACAAAGCTGCAATGCTTATAGAACTCGACCTCTTTATCATAAGCAATTAAGACGATTCGCAGATAGTCCTTGTAATGCTCGGTTGTCATTTTAACAAGCTGCTTTCCAATGCCCTTGCCTTGGTATTCGGGATTAACCAGCAGATAATGGACATATGCCGTCATTATGCCATCGTCCATGGAGCTAATAAGACCAATCAGCTTATCATCATCCCAAGCGGTGAAAACACTGCCGTAGTTTCTCATGGCGGTGACTAATCTGTCCGGATAATGTCCCGATGACCACTCTACTGATAAAAATAATTCCTGTAACTGCTTTTGTGTAAACTCCTTAGTGTTTTTATATGTGATGTCCAACTCTACCACTCTTTCAGCTTTAATTAGGGTATCATAATAATTATACCATATAAATCACGCTTTTTCAATATATAAAATTAAGGCGGATAAATGCGGCGCACCGCTTTTATCCGCTGTAAATTTATCATTCCATCGTAACCTTGAGAAACACCTTTTTCCCCTTGCGCACGACAATATATCCATTAGCGAAAGCGTCCACCGATACAGTCTCGTTCACCGACTGCACCTTGATATCGTCTATGAGCACACCGCCCTGCTCGATTAAACGCCTTGCCTCTCCCTTAGACGGAGTAAGCCCAGTCTTTAAAAGCAGTTCGGTCACGGCTATAGCACCGTCCGTAAAATCAGACCTCCCGATAAACGCGGTGGGCATATTCTCGTTGTCCGCACCCTGTGTAAAGAGGGCACGCGCCGCTTCGAGCGCCTTGTCGGCTTCGGCTTCACCGTGGACTATCTTTGTCAGCTCGTAGCCCAGACGCTCCTTAGCCTTGTTGAGGTCGCTTCCCGTAAGGGTGCGCTCCATGTCCTCTATCTCCTCAATCGGCACAAAGGTCAGAAGCTTTAGACAGTTAATGACATCACCGTCATCCACATTCCGGAAGTACTGGTAAAATTCGTAGGGCGAGGTCTTGTCGGCGGATAGCCACACAGCCCCCGATTCGGTCTTACCCATCTTCTTGCCGTCCTTGTTTGTCAGCAGGGTAAACGTCATGGCGTGGACTTCCTTTGCGTGTACGCGCCGGATAAGGTCAACGCCGCCTAGGATGTTCGACCATTGATCGTCGCCGCCCAACTCCATGGTGCAGCCAAAATCCTCATAAAGCTTTAAGAAGTCATAGCTCTGCATGAGCATGTAGTTAAACTCGATAAAGGAAAGCCCTTTTTCAAGCCGCGACTTAAAGCATTCGGCGGTGAGCATACGGTTGACCGAGAAGTGTACTCCTACGCGCCGCAGAAACTCAATATAGTTTAGCTCCAAAAGCCAGTCGCCGTTTTGCAGAATAAGCGCCTTATCCTCCGAGAAGTCGATAAACCGCTCCATCTGCCGTCTGAAGCAGTCGGCATTGTAGCTTATCTGCTCGACGGTGAGCATCTTTCTCATGTCGGATTTTCCGGTGGGATCGCCTACCATTGTCGTACCTGTACCTAAGATAGCTATGGGACGGTGTCCCGCTCTTTGCATATGCTGCATGACGATGAGCTGCAACAGATGTCCGGCGTGCAGACTGTCCGCTGTGGCATCAAAGCCTATATAGAATGTGACCTTCTCGTTCTCCAGTGCCGTTTTTACAGCTTCCTCATTGGTCATTTGTGCTATAAGACCGCGCCGCTTCAGTTCCTCAAATATTGTCATTTTCTTCTCTCCATCCCTATTATCTAGTACGCCTTGCCCCAGTAGACTATCTTGTCGGCGGGCTTACCGCACACTACGCAGGTATTTCCTATGGCATCCTCACCAAACGGCATACAGCGAGAGGATACTCCCGCTCTGTCTTTAAGTGTGACCTCACAGGCTTCGTCACCGCACCACATGGCTTTAATGAAGCCCGGACGGTTATCTGCGATGTCCGTAAGCTCGTCTAGGGTATGTGCGGTATAGGTCTTTTCCTCCCGGTTTTTGAGTGCCGCCGCATAGAGCGCTTCCCCATACGCATGAAGAAGCTCCGGGATACGCTGCTCCAGTTCATCTAATGTCACGGTGGTTTTTTCTCTGTTGTCACGCCGAACTATGACACACTGACCGGCTTCTATATCCCGCGGACCAATCTCCAAACGTAGCGGCACACCCTTCATCTCGTACTCGGCATACTTGTAACCGGGGGAGTTGTCCGAATCGTCCAGCTTCACGCGGACTAGTCCGTCTAGCCTCTCCTTTAGCTTCGCAGCTGCCTCGAGTACACCCGGCTTGTGCTGTGCCACGGGCACGATTACAAGCTGTATGGGCGCTACGTCGGGTGGGAGGACAAGCCCGTTGTCGTCGCCGTGTGTCATGATGATAGCACCAATTATGCGGGTGGACACGCCCCATGAGGTCTGGTGCGGATATTCGAGCTTGTTCTCGCGGGAGGTAAAGGTAATGTCAAACGCTCGTGCGAATCCGTCACCGAAGTAGTGGCTGGTTCCGCCCTGCAACGCCTTGCCGTCGTGCATCATTGCCTCAACGGTGTAGGTCGCCTGTGCGCCCGCAAACTTCTCCTTGTCAGTCTTTTTTCCCTTTATGACAGGGATGGAGAGGTGCTTCTCGTACACATCCGCATAGATAGATAGCATCTGCTCGGTCTCGGCCTTGGCTTCGTCGGCGGTTTCGTGCATGGTGTGCCCCTCCTGCCAGAGAAACTCCATGGACCTAAGAAACGGGCGGGTGGTCTTTTCCCAGCGCAGTACCGAGCACCATTGATTATAGAGCTTCGGAAGGTCGCGATATGAGTTTATAATGTGGGAATAGTGCTCGCAGAAAAGCACCTCGGAGGTGGGACGGATACACAG
>CAYSTR010000195.1:0-5712 GCA_964433745.1 uncultured Oscillospiraceae bacterium
ATACTTACATAGCTCCCTCCATGCCGTAAATTGGTTGTAGCCGCCCGAAGCCAACATAAAGGGGGTGATACCGGGATTTTCTGAAAGTGCAAGTGCTACTCGGTTCATATCCCTAATCCGGTACTCAAGCTCTTCAACAGCCCTGTTAAGATCAGCTAAATTTACCCTTATGGCATTATCCTCATATTGCTTTAACACATTTACATTGATAAAATATATGTATCCAAATACCGTAACCAGCAGTACAGCGACATATGATAGAACGTATTGCAACAGCGTCTTGATCTTCACTTTAAATATCATGGAGTTACTCCTTTTAATTAAGAGAGACGGTTATTATGTACAAAATTTATCATCTGCATTAATTATAACATAGTATAGTTGTTCTTTCAATATGCAGCATTTTCATCGTCCGTAAAATCACGCATATGTATCACTGCATATGCCACACGCATAATTTGCACATTTACGTGGATAAATGCCTGTGGCAAGCCAATTTTTTTGTTTTATCCGATTCAGATAAATGTGCGTCTTTTTACCTTTTTTATGAAACAACTGATTATTTACACCTTCTCTGTATTGTTATATAATCTGATTAAGCCAGCGTACGGAAAATCCGTCCGAAGAGCTAAGGAATTTTATAGGAGGTTTTTATGAAAAGGAAGCATTTACTCTGCATAGCATTAGCCTTGATTATTACTACCTTGTCGTTCACATCGTGTGCCGGGGGCGCATCCGGATCATCATCGGCTGTATCCTCCTCCACTCCCTCTTCCAACGCTCCCGCCTCATCGGAACAGCAGGAACAGGAAACAGTCAACACATATCCATTGGTAGACACCCCCGTAACTATGTCTATGTTCATGCTGATACGGGATAATGCCGGCGATATGAACGACCACAAATTTTTTAAGGATATGGAAGCCCTCACAAACATTAAGTGGGAGCTCAATTGTGTAACAGTCACCTCAAATGTAGAAAAACGCAATCTCTTGCTTGTGAGCGGCGACTACCAGGATGTTTTCTTTAAGGGCGGCATTACACCGCTGGAGGAGGTAAAGTTCGGCGGCGAGGTATTTATTCCGCTCGAAAAGTTGATCGAAGAAAACATGCCGAACCTCACCGCGCTTATGAACGAGAACTCAAAAATTAAAGCAAATATAACTACACCAAATGGGAGCATATACGCATTGCCGCATGTATCCTCTCCCGGCCCTCAGCTCCCTCTGTTCATCAATGTGGAATGGATGAACAAGCTAGGCTTAAAGGAAGCTGAGACTATAGAGGAATTTTATGAGCTTTTAAAGGCATTTAAGGAAAAGGATCCAAATGGCAACGGAAAAAGTGACGAGATACCCTTGACCTTCTTCGATCCCGACCTAATCTTCCGCTTTATTCCGTTCTTTGGTATGCCTGTAGACTTCGGCAGACTGGTAGGAGTGGTGGATGACAAGGTGTTATTTGCGCCATATGAGGACGCATATAAACAAACCTTGATATTCTTAAACCGTCTGTATAGTGAAGGGCTTCTCGACCAAAGTGCCTTTGTACAGGATCTAAACCAGCAAAATGCCAAGGGACAGGATACCGAGCCGCTTCTAGGTGCATTCTTCAATGCAGGTGCTTTCCTAACAGTAGGAGCGGACAGAGACGCAAGCTACGATTCCATGACCCCTGTTAAGGCGGCAAACGGCAAGCAGATCTGGATAAGCGGCACCGGTATGGACAGAGGAACCTTTGCCGTCACGGACAAATGCAAGTATCCCGAGCTTGCTGTACGGTGGGTAGATTATTTCTATTCTGATGAAGGCGGTATGTATGCCTGGATGGGCACCGAAAACGAACAGTACAAGTTCAATGCAGACGGCACCTGGTCTTGGATCTACACGGATGCGATGCCTACACAGCTGGAGGTTCGCCAAAACGGTACCATACAGGGAACAGCTGCACATCCCGGAAAAATACCGGCTAACTGGAAAAAGCTCGATGACCCGCTGGAGATGGCAGTAAATGCCCGCCGCGACAAGCTGACACCCTATCTCACGCTTCCTTACCCCAGCGTATACATGCCGGATGAGGACCAAAAGATAATTAATACCAAGGATGCGGACATAAAGCCCTATGTAAGAGAGTACGGTGTAAAGTGCATAACGGGCGAGCAAAAGGTCGAGGATACATGGAATGAATATATAGCTACACTGGAAAAGATGGGTATCAAGGAATTGATAGAACTTTACCAGAAGAATTATGATATATATAAATCCAATTCATAGTAGCTGCCATCAAGAGGGGTGTAATGAACATTCAAAGCACCCCTTTCCTTTTTTACAGCGGCAAAACTTTGTCATAGGAGCGTTGTCTGTATGAACTTCATTAAGCAATCTATCCTTGACCCATTGTGTAAGGATATAAAAAAGAATGTTTTGCTTTATATGCTGATCCTCCCTGTATTGGCGTACTACATCATCTTTTGTTATGTTCCTATATATGGCCTCCAAATAGCTTTTAAGGATTTTATCCCCAGTAAGGGCTTCTGGGGCAGCCCGTTTGTAGGGTTTGACCACTTTGAACGGTTTTTTAATTCATATACCTTCTGGGATCTGATGCGTAACACCCTCGGAATTAGCACATACTCACTGGTGGTCGGGTTCCCTTTGAGCGTAATCTTTGCGCTGCTTTTAAACTATCTGCCGTTCAAGCCATATCAGAAGTCTATACAGATGGTTTCCTATGCACCGCACTTTATTTCCACGGTTGTTATGGTGGGCATGATAACCATTTTTCTCAATCAAGAAAAAGGCTTGGTTAACCAGTTTAGAGAGGCATTGGGTTTTAGTTCTATCGCCTTCCTGTCCATACCCTCTATGTTTAAGTCGATTTATGTATGGAGCGGGGTATGGCAGGGAATCGGATGGAGCTCTATCATCTACATATCCGCTTTAACCGGCGTGGACTACCAGCTGCATGAGGCCGCTATAATGGACGGAGCCACAAAGCTAAGACGGATTATTAGCATCGACATCCCCTCCATCCGCCCAACTATCGTCATGCTTTTAATACTACAGATTGGCGGCATTATGAATGTAGGCTTTGAGAAGATCTTTCTTATGCAAAACGACCTAAACCGTTCGGCCTCCGATGTCATATCAACCTATGTATACCGCGTGGGATTACAGGGCGGGGAGTATAGCTTTTCTACGGCGGTAGGTCTATTTAACTCGATCATAAACTTTGTTCTGCTGCTTACCTTTAACAAGCTTTCAAAGCGCTTTGGTCAGGTCAGTCTTTGGTAAAGGGGGAGACATATGGCTAAAAAGAGCAGATACTTTAATGTAATGCACCAAAGCAAGGGTGATACTGCATTTGATGTAATTAATATCATTTTAATGGCAGTAATGTTTTGCGTGTTTTTGTACCCGTTACTGTTTATTGTCAGTGCTTCTTTGAGTAACCCCAATGCTGTGTGGAACGGTAATGTGTGGTTACTGCCGGTAGAGCCTTCATTGATTGGTTATAAATATATCGTCAATGAATCCAACATCTGGTTAGGTTTTCGTAATACAATTTTTTATACCGTCTTTGGGGTATGTATCAACCTAGTGATGACGGTGTGTGCTGCCTATCCTCTGTCCCGAAAGGACTTTTTTCTCCGAAACTTTTTTATGGGACTGTTTGTATTAACCATGTATTTCAGCGGCGGTATGATACCTACCTATATGGTTGTAAAAAAGCTGGGTATGGTAAATACCATATGGGCTATGCTCATTCCCAATGCCGTATCCATATTTAACATTATCATCACCCGAACATATTTCCAAAACAGCATACCTGAGGAACTTAGGGAAGCATCCGAGATCGACGGTTGTAACTCGCTGCAGTTTCTGATGAGGATAGTGCTGCCTCTATCCGGCCCAATCCTAGCGGTTATGGCGCTGTACTATGGTGTGGGTCATTGGAACGCGTTCTTTAATGCATTAATCTATCTTTCTAAGAAGGAGCTTTATCCCCTGCAGCTTTTCCTACGCGACATTTTAACTAAAAATCAAGTAAACTTTGAAATGCTCATCACCGACGGGCTGGCAATGGCCGAACAGCAGCGTATTGCACAAACGATGAAGTACGGTATAATCATTGTATCCACCCTGCCGATACTGGCTGTCTATCCTTTCGTGCAGAGGTTTTTTGTCAAGGGCGTAATGATAGGAGCATTAAAGGGTTAAAAAGGAGGCAGTCGTGCAGTTATATCTTGGGTGGGGCACAAGGTACTGTAAGAATGCGGTGCTCCGATACCGTTATGGTACCTGATAATCCCGAAAAGCACGAGATGGTTAAACCCTTTTTAGCGCAGATCATCCTGTTATGCTTAAAGATTAAGTTTTTTAACCTTTGCATCACCGCTAATGGTTATGGCGTCAAAATAATCGTTAAGTCCATATTTGTCCCGCAAAAACTTACTCCATTCGCTTGAATCGTTTGATAAAAGAGCCAAACGATATTGACTTTTAAGATTCTTCGCAAAATTGTATAAATCCTCGTTTGTTTCTATCGTATTCAAATAACTCTTTTCAGTTATACCAATATCCCCCACAAACCCCAAGCCTCTGAACACATCTAAGGATGAAATATCACCAACATCGGCTTTATCCCGATACTGATAGATATCAGCTCGAGTTAAATTTGGGAAAGGTTTGATTGACAAACTCGATAAACCCACCTTCCGGGTCTTTCATGATTACACCATACATATCAAGTATAATTGTTTTCATTATACTTCCTCCGTTTTCTTCTCAATCCACATATCCATACCAGCACCGCGCCGTTCACGTGGACGTGCAGAAAACCCTAATTTTTCATAGAACTCTTCTTTACCTATTGCTGACATGAGGTCTACGGAAACACCCCAGCCGGGTTTTATTTGTGCTTTTAAATAGGTTATGATTTGCTCCATCATGCATTTTCCTATACCCATACCTTGGTATTCGGGCAGCACGAGAACATCCTTTATAAGTGCTCCATATCCGCCATCCCAAATCAAACGAGCGGTGCCAATAGTTTTGTCATCGCAGACGGCAGCGACAATGTATGCACTTCCCCAAAGCCCCGCTTTTGCCTGCTGGGGGTTGATTTTAAACCATCCAGCCGATTCCCTGAGAGCGTTGTAATCCTCTACCGATATGGTGTTTGTGTATGTAATATTCATGCCTGTACCCCCTTTGTAATCCACAACAGCGTTTCGCCGTGGTTTGTGTGTATAACTGTTTTATCCTCAAAATCCTTTTTCAGAGCTGTAAGCCCTTTGATATAATCTTGCTCATCAATCAGCCGAAACATGGAATATCCTTTGTTTTCCGCAAGCTTCACAAATTCCTCAGTTATAATAATATCACTTTCTGTATCGGTCGTATCTACCTTGTGTAAGGACAGTCCGGCAGAACAAGCGGCGGATATGATAACAGGAATATCGGGGTAGCGTTTCTTTTCAACCTCTACTGTAGTTGGAAAATGCTTCACCCAAAAGCGTGTTTCAAGTTGGCGGTGGGATTCGGTCAGTATGCAGATATACCCACCCGGCTTCAATACACGGTAAAATGATGCAAACATTAACTTCAAATCCGGCACGTGGTGAATGACATCGGTCATGTAGATAAAATCGAAAAGGTTATCTTCAAATGGCACAGATGAATGGTCACCTGCTCGCACATCAAGCCCCTT
>CAYSTR010000196.1:0-5674 GCA_964433745.1 uncultured Oscillospiraceae bacterium
CACGGTGATATAGTCCTCATAATGCTAGCGGACACCGTAGGAGTACCGGCCAATCTCGCCATAATCCATTACATGAATGTTGATGAGCGCGGTGAGCGTGCTGACCGCAAACTCAAGATACCCGCGGTTATTAAACACGCGGTAGGCATCCAAGAGGATCTGAACACCGGAAAAGACCTCCTGTATCCGGGTGGACAGATAGGTATGATAAGCCTCTGTCCCCGGCTGCGAATGCCTGACGATGGTCAAGCGTTCGAGATATAGCCCCGGGTTCTCGGTAGTAATAAAGAATAGAAGATTCTTGACATCACGGGCAATGGCTTCATCATACCCGTACAGCTGCATATATCTTAGAGCTGATTGCGCCCAGATTTGGGACTCGCATAGATTTAGGTCGGGCATTGCACTCTCACGGTCATAGTGTACCCCGGGCGGCATCCAGCATGGAGTGCTGTCGTCAGTATACGCCAATATGTTCTCATAGCTCTGCGGGACACTCTCTGTAATCCGCTGATAATATGACCTCCAGTCATCCAATGCAAATAATGTGCAGTCAAGACCGCGCTGCCCGTTTTTATATGGTATTACGGTGTGAAGCCCGAAATGATTGAGCTTGAGGGAATAACCCCCGTCCGTTCGTTCGAGTTCACACCTTTCACATTCCATGCTGTCACATTCGCCCATCACCCTTATCTTCATAGTATCACCGATACGACCGGCAGAGATATCGTAATAGGCAATGGGCACATTGTAGATTCTGTTTACATGTCTCAAGGCATCAGTATAGCAGCTGACAGGAATGATATGCAGCTTTAAGCACTTCCCCCCATTTTCACAATGATAAGCTCTGTCAAAGCTGGAGAGGTACCTAAAGCTTACAAAAAAATGACCGCATACATAGTCGGAATAGTCTATCTTATAACCGACAGCCCCCTCCGCCGCAACTAAGATATGGTTGCCGTCGGGGCGTGTAAGGTAGCAGAAATGGTATTGCTCGTCGGAGGATGATTCTAGCCGCTTATACCGTGAGGGCGAGGATCAGATCAACTGCTTGGGTGACACTATTGCCCTGGGTGGTATTCCGTCGTGGGGATGATCGCGGGCCATGTTATATACCGTATCCGCTGGAATCGGTTTGCTCCGTCTATAGTCGCCGCTTCATGAAGCTCGGGATCAACGTTTGAGATGGCCGCCAGATAGATGATGGTGCCCCATCCCACACCCTGCCAGATGCCGCTCGAGACAAACATCGTTCTAAAGTAGGAGGGGTTTGTTATAAAGGAGATCGCCTGATAACCGAGCAGCTCCCTTACCTGATTAAATACCCCGTTGATAGAGCAGAGCTCATTGACAATACCCACTACGATGATCGTTGAGATAAAATACGGGAAGTATGAAATCGACTGGACGATCTTCTTAAACCTGGGGAACTGCAGCTGATCGAGCAGTATAGCCAGGATGATGGGCGCGGGAAACCCCCACAGCAAGGAGTAAAGACCTAATAGGAAGGTGTTTCTCACCAGCCTGAACAGATATGGGTTCTCTAAAAACTGCTGGAAGTACTTCAGCCCCACCCATTCGCTGCCGAAAAACCCACCGACAGGACTGTATTTTTGGAATGCTATTACTATACCATAGATAGGAATATAGTTAAAGATAAATACAAGCACTACACCCGGTAGTATAAGCAGGATTAGCTCCTTTTGCAAAAAGAGATCCTTAAAATACGCCGATACCTTGCCGGGCGGTTGTTTTTTACTAGCCATGTCTCCCCCTCTTTACTCTAAAAGTCGTTACCACAATATTAATAGATTATTTCGGAATTTACAATCATTATTTTTTTATTATATCGCCTAAATCACATGTAAATCTAAGAAAATGGATATAACATATAAAATAAGTGATAAATAATCCGAAATCTCCGTCGGATAATAGTTGAAATTATACATTTTTTTTATTATAATGTATTAGGTAGAATCAGTCTAAGAAAAAGGATAGTTTTATATATGAATAAAAAAAGCATACTGAGAAGCATCCTTTACATAAACATTTCATTTGTCATAATCCATATACTGATATTTGTCTTTGTCTCTCAGATCTACTTTAGAAAGGTGACTGACGAACGAAACGAGTATCTCAACAATGTCCTGGGGACGTTTTCACAAAACTGTATAAATGAGATGAAGCGACTAGATCAGCTTACCGCCACCTACAGCTCAAACTCTGATTTTATCCTAGCGATCTCGGACAAGCTGGATAAGAAGTTTTTTACCCTCTACGCAAAAAAGGTATGTGAGAAGCTGGCCATTATGCGCAACTCCATCCCATACGCCAAAGCGGCATTGATTTACTCGATGAATAATGATGTGATTGTGGAGCACTCGTCCCTGATAATAAACAGAGAATCCTATTTCAAGGTCAATCCCAATGCAAAAGACCTGTTGAGCCTTGAGATAAAAAGCAAGAGCGGCATGTACAGCTTTAACAGCGATGCTTGGTACATCAACAAGTTTTATGATTATGGATTTATTGCTATACAGATTGATATGGACAGGTTTATAAGGATCAATTCCGGATTTGGCGACGAGTTCTCCTTTATCATTCTGGATGAGAATAACGAACCCTTCTATTCAAACTTTCCGGGTGACAGCGTGGATATAGAAATGCTTTTGAGCAATGACTATATTAGCGTCGATAACGTCAAATACTTCTCTGTGTTTGAAAAGATCTATGCCGATAAGTTTACCTGTGTGGTACTGACGGACAACAGTGTGTTTTACAAGCCCTTAAACTATTTTGTCACCATAAGCTCCATTTCGTTTGTACTGCTTCTTCTAAGCTCAATCCTTCTGATTATTCTGAACGTCAAAACCTATCTGCCGTTTCGGAGATTCACAACGAGCTTCGGCGGAAACAACCGTGAAAATGAGCTCTCCTTCATCGAAGAAAAGATCAGCGATCTGCTCTATGATATCTATAACCTGTCCAATCAAAACACTACCCCCAAGGCCATACTGCCCGATAAGCTGATCCTCTGTTATCTTTTGTACGGGGGGAAGGAGATAAGTGATATAGACAAAAAGGCGATACATAAAAGGTATTCGTATTTTCATTTGGTGGTATTCAGCCTGCAGAACGAGGACGGTGAGGTCAACTCCCTTGATGTCATATATCTTGAAAAGTATATCTTCAATACCTGCAAGGGACAGCTGATAAGTATTGATAAGTTTACGAATGCGATACTGCTGCCCGAAACCTCCTCGCAAAATCTTAAGGATATAATGCTCGATTTTATACGTATATTACCCCATAAAGCGCAGATTTTCATGGGGATAAGCGAAAACTGCGCGAACATCATGGATCTCAACACCGAGTATAGGCTGACCTTTGATAAGATGATGAACAGCCCTGTTTGTAATGATAATATCGAGAGGCTTTCGGAACAGTCCGATATTTTACATAAGACACAAGTTAAAAACCATGGTAGTATGTATGCCGAGATCGTAGAGGGGATTAACAGCGGATCGTTTGAGGAGGCAGATGCGGTTGTCAAGACCTTTTTGCAGGAACACGGTTTATCCCTTCATGAGTTTATTAGGATGTATATAAGGATTGCCGAAATCCTCGAAAAGATAGCCTCGCAACGGGACGAAAGCTTTACGCCTCTTCCCAGAACAGCGCTCTACAATACCGAATATATGACAAATTTGCTGTCCCATTTTATGAGCTCTATATTGTTTCAGCCGCAGGTGCGTGAGGATTCCTTGACAAACAAGGTGATCGAGTACATAAGGCTGCATCTGCATGACGATCTCAATCTGCAAAGCGTTGCCGATTACTTTTCCAAGAATCCGACCTATCTCTCTAATACGTTTAAGAAGGATACTGGGCTCAAGTATACCACATTTGTGTCCAACGAACGTATGAAGAAGGCCATAGAGATTCTAAACGCTTCGGAGGATATAAAGATATTTGAATTGGCAAGAGCTGTGGGGATAGATAACATAAACACCTTTATCCGTCAGTTCAAAACCTACATGGGCACAACACCCGAGCAGTATAAGAAGAACCATTTAAATATCAGACGGTAGACGACCGCAAATACTCAACTATCGTGAAGGGGCTGCCGTGAGGTAGCCCCAAAAATATTATACATAATATCTGAAAATATTGCTCTTTTCATTGGACATTGTTGTGATATAATATATTCAAAAGAACAACCGAAAGGAGGGGGCGCGTGCTTGCGGTTAATCGGAGGAACGGGCTTACGAGGCGAATCTGGCGGAACAGATACGGGTATCTCTTTCTGATACCGGTGTTTGTGATTATGGGTATATTCAAGTACTATCCATTTACTGGGTATCAAACTGTCACCAATTTGATTTGAAGGAATTTTACTAAAACAAAACATGAAAAAAACAGGGTTCTTGCTACCCCTGTTTTTTTATTCAATACCATAGTTAATTTACTTAATAAGTTAACAAAGGTAACTTTAATAAACGAGTTTATATTCGCATAATAATAGTAAATGTGCACTAATGCATATAATAACATTGTGACAATAGCTAAAAATAAAAATATAATGTTTTATTAATATAAAATATTGACAAATATTTACAATGGTGCTATAATGATTGTAATGTAACGGTTACCTAATTTAAGGTTGATAAAGTTAACTAATTTGAGGTTGATGATAATGACTTATAAAGAAAACACTATTCGGGCATGGACATTAAATACCCCAAAATGGATACCTATATCGTCCGGTTTGCCTTATCTTAACTGGGAAAGCTTTGGTTATGATATAGAAGAGCTTGAAGCCCTCTACATAAAGCACCCGATTTTGTTACCCGGCTATGAAAAGGGTGGTATTAAGAGAAACTATGAAGCGGTGCCGAAAAACTACCCCGATATGGTTGCTGACAAACCATACACTGACTATTGGGGATGTATATGGAAAACCACCGTCACAGGTATGGTAGGAGCGGTAGTTACGCACCCTGTTGAAGACCTAGATAATCTCGAGAATCTTACGATACCTGATGTTAACCACAATAACGGAATGCACCCGATAGACTGGGATGGTTATGCAAAGACCGCTGCTTCACCCGACCGGAAGGACATTTTCTTTGGTGCCACGCTGCCGCACGGACACACATTTTTGCGCACACAGGATCTTCGCGGATATATGAACTTTATCTATGACATGGAGGATGAAGATCCTCGAATTGATAAGCTTCTTGATATTGTTACAGAGTTTAACATGAAGCTGATAAAGCGTTTCTTATCCTATAATCCGGACTGCATATCGATCCCGGAGGATCTGGGAATGCAAAATTCGCCCCTTCTCAGCACCGCACAGTTCCGCAAATATATTGCTCCGCGTTATGAGAGACTGACAAAGCCTATAAAAGAAGCAGGCATAATCGTTCATGAGCATTCGGATGGCTACATAATGGATCTTATCGATGATATAATCAAGACCGGCGGTACGGTAATAAATATGCAGGATCTAGTCAACGGTATAGATAATATTGAAAAGCATGTCAAGGGGCGGATCGCTATTGATCTCGATATCGACAGGCAAAACATCACAGTCTTTGGTTCACCGAAGGATATTGATGACCATATCTACGAATGTGTAAGCAAGCTAGGTTCGCGTGAGGGAGGGCTT
>CAYSTR010000197.1:0-5664 GCA_964433745.1 uncultured Oscillospiraceae bacterium
ATGGAGCGTATATAGGTATATCCTTGGGCAGACCCTCATTTCTCCACCAATCCACCGCCTCGTTCCAGTAACCAATTTCAACATTGGGGACTCTGTCGGCGGGCTTGAAATGAAGTATGGCGTTAAATCTTTCTTTGTTTGTCACAATGTATCCTCCTGATCTATGAAAATTCTTACCGGCCCTATAATCCCGCTTGTTAATCTGTCCTTTTCCATTGCCAGGCACTGCTTATGATAACTGCCGGTTATTGTATCCGGCCATTTTTTTAGCTTATCTGTATGTACATATTCATTTGCCATGGTATTACAAAACCTTACAACAACAGTGTTTTCACCTTCTTTAAACCTGTTCTCTGTATTAAAGACGTATGGGCTCCATGCCTTTTCACCTATGACAGCGCAGTTTACCAAGACCATGGCTGCGCCTTTGACACATCCAAGATCAAGTTCATAAGTATTTTCTGCTGTCTTTCTATCTAAATTAAAAGTATACCTGTATTCCGCCATACCTGAGAAGTTATAGCCAAAAACCTCGCCTAAATCCCCCAGTGAAGCTGTTATATATTTACTGTCGTGCTCATCCTCATAAGTAAATCTTTCTTCTTTAATTTTAAACCTTTTTAAAATTCTTACTTCCCAGTCTTTATCTAGTAATCTGCTGTCATACTGATCTCTATCGCTTTTATACGAACATTCAAACGGTGTGTCACTAAAAAGCAGAAGCAGGCTACCGGCAAATGGAAGTAAAACATTTATTTTACACAATCCGTTTTCAAGAACCGTATATTTTTGTTTGTACATCTCTGCTGTTTCCGGGTTTAGAATATAGGGTATCTTTTTCTCTTTAAATATAACCGAACATTCTTCGGATGACATTCCCTCGTTGGTTAAAAAGTATATGCTGTCATCAGAGACCTTTCTCTTTAACACGCGAATGTTTTCGTTTGCCGGTTTTATTACTGCGGTTGGGTAAAATGCTTGTGTATCGGAATATAAAACGCTCCCACCACAATCTGAAAATTCCTGCAATTTCCGTTTTGTCTCTTTTGGTATGTATTGTGCATTGGGAATATATATGTGCTTATACTCCATTGCTCCAATGATAAGCGTTTTGTTTACTCTATCTATTTTAGCCAGAGACAGCACATCATCATCCAAAACATCAAAATCACATTGCTTTTTTAGCAGCTCCTCCGCAAGCTTATCATAAGAAGAAGCCGCGGTATCGGATGTGTCCCACCCAGCCCAAATGTCGTTAATAGGAAGATACAAAGCGTTTTGAACGTCCGGTTTACCTAAACTTAAACAGTAGCTTAACCGCTTTGTGTAATCATTAAATATCCTCATATATTGCTGCATCGGATTTTCCGGGGTAAGCATAGGTCTCATTGACGCCATATAATGACCGTCTGTGGATAGATGCCTTTGACAGGATATTAAGAGGTTTATACCGCGCACATATTGAAAATTCGTAATCCATTTCATCTCTTCAAGCGTGAGCGCACTTCCGTATGCAGAAAACGATTCAGTCCATGACCATGGAGTTCCTTTTTGGTGGGCTACCGATGAAGCAAACTTGGGGAAATGATGATTACCGCACACAGGATAGCTCTGTACACCTGCGTCATAGTCCACCTCAATAAAGGCTTCTTTACCGGGGAAAATTTGGCGCCAGATTGTATCCACACCGGGTATATCAAAGCATCTAAGTGCTCTTAGAATGTGTCCGTAACCATAAATTCTAGAACCCTTAGTTACGTCTTCTCCGCCAAGATGGCAGGCGTATAAAACACCATGCTGCTCACACCAATGATGTTGCTTCTTAAAGAAAGATTCAATTAATATTTCTGACCAAACATTATAATAATCAATATTTACCGTGTCATTTCCGCCGCCATTGAAGATATACGGAAGATTATCCAATAGGCTGTACCCGGTTCTATCATAAAAAATCTTATCCAGTCCGGCTGTCCATGGGGTATTGCAAGAGGATGGTTCATCCGATACTAATACGCTTATTGTACTGCCGAAATGCTCACTTAGCTTTTCATAATACCTATCATGAGTGAGGCTAAGAAATGTATCGGTTGTTACTGGATTTAGAATGTCCGGATAAATCGGCATGTAGCGATTCACCTGTTCTTTTTCAACCGAATACACCTCAAGCTTTAAGTAATCATCATTGCAAGTAATCAGAGTGCCATTTTTTATACGCATAGGGGTGTTGTCTTTATATGTAAACGCCGAAAGGCAGTCAGTTGGGATTATATATTCCTCGTCCTTTGATAGCAAAACTTCCTTTTTTACTATTGTCTGCCGTGCAAGAGCGGGGTTTTCCTTAGTAATTCTCCCGCACACACTGCCGGACGGCCAACCTGCCTCGTCATAGAGCCACAGCCTCATGCCCAGACTTTTTATCCTATCGGTCATTTTCTTGTATATATCCATATACTCATCCGACAGATAGGCAGGGCTCATGCTTGTTTTCATTGAAAGTGGTCTGAAATCAGAGGGGACTGGTATGACCCATACATTTTTTGCGTTGTCGCTTCTCATATCAATAAGCTGTTGTTCCAGCTTTTCGTATGATAGCTTATCATTCCAAAACCAGAGATAACCTACGCTAAAAAACGCATCCGGTTCGGAAAAATCATCTCTATTGTATGATAGAAGATTAATATCAATCATACAACTAGTCCTCCTAATATTGCGATAATGATTGTGAAAGTTTGTTCCAATTCCTTACAATATTAAGATTTTCCTCTAAATTTAAACCTACCTTCAGATAACAGCTAACCCTTATTGTATATGCGCTTACATTAAAACACTCGGCTTCCGACCTTATCTTTAATATAGCACTTTTAGCTGTTTCTTCGTCTGCACTCATACAGTCTTCCATCGGCTTTAGATGAACCTCGATAGGCACATCGGAAAAGTTTCTGGCCACACTGGAGAACTCTGTAAAAGGACCCGAATGAATCATCCTCATACCCGGCAGTTCTTTTACATGCTTCATATATGGAGCGGCGTCTCCGCAATCGTGCCAATAGGCAATTCCGCCCATTCTATCGGATACTTCCCTATCATAGGGGAAAACAAATTCCTTATACATATCCGGAGAGATATTAGGTACGGATACATAGTCGTTTGTTAATAAAGATGGAGGCAGTTCGTAAATTCCGGTAAATTCCTTTCTCTTTATACTCCATTCGACCTGTTTATCTACCATAAGCTTCATTATCTTGTGAACAAGCCCGGGACGCTCCACCATGTCAAAAAGGGTGTTTTCAAAACCATGTGTAAATATTGTCATGTGAAACGGACTGTGATACCAACTGGGGAAACCAGCACGAAGCCCATGCTTTATTAGAAGCGGATTTATTGTATCGTAAAAGCGTTTTGCCGTCTCCATTAAGCCGCCGGAAAATGTGTCTATTGATGCTTTGATGTCTGCATCATCTTCATTATTTATGACCGGTATATTTTCAAGCCACGGTTCTACATCCTTACTGTAACGCTGATTCATGCCAAAGAACGTAGGCTCAAAACCCTCACCCAGATAAATAGGCAGTATATCCTCCATGAAGTTATCATCTTTTATATTTTCAAAATAGAAGATACGCTGTTTTAGAAGATTTTTCAAATATAAGAGAGGATCAAGATAGTATTCATCCAGTCTAAAGTCCAAAAGCTGCGCCCAAAACGTCATCGAGAGCCATGATAGCATTGGTATCTTACCTGATTCTCTGTTTACTCTTGGCTGTCCTCTGAACTTTTCCTTGACAACCTCCGAGGTCGGAACCCAATAGCTTCCTCTGAGCTTGTTTTCATCACTGCTCTCAATAATCTTATACCGCTCTATAAGCTTTTCTATATCGTATAATTTATCCATACAGCGGTTATACATGCTCAAATTCTATATCTAAAAGCTCTGCTAGGCACCTTACTTCCTTGGAAATATCACCATATCCCACTGCCATGTGATGCATAGCGCCCGACTGACAGAAATCGTCAATACCCTGGTTTAAGTCCTTACCCTTAAACCTAATAAACATCTGAGGACATGCAATCGGACAGGGATCGGCTTTAACCGCCTCCGCAGAGACCGCTACAAGCTTGTATCTGCCGTTTGGCGATAGGGTAAGCGATACTATAGTAACAGGTCCCTCTTGCGCCGCAAACTCATATGCGATTCCGCCGCCATTGTATCCGGGGAAGCACGGCTGCGCTTTTATAGCTTTTCTACATGCCGCCTTGTTGCAGTTCCCATACCCGCAGTGACTGAGCATGAGAAGCTCTCTATCCATATCGAGTGTGTAAAACTCCAAAAACCAAGCGTTCCCCGCAAGCTCCTGCGTGATTAGCATCGCTACGGCTGTGGGTATATCGCACTCACATGTCGTAACTATGCCATCTTCAAGAAGCCTTGACATAGCATAGCACGGTACAGTTCCAAGACCTTTCTCGAGCAGTATCTCCTGACACAGTACCCCTGCACCGTTAAACCCTCGCAGCACATCCTTAAAAGCGTAATATGTACGAACCGATTCCGACAGCTCCATATCATTGAGACCATCTACCGTGCTTTCGTCCTTTAGCTTTGCAAGGTCGGTATTAATATCTGTTTCACTGACATTGTTAAATGCACTTACGACATCCCTCAACGGGATATTCAAAACAGACACACCAAGCTGTCCCTTTAAGGTTGCTTCATCCACCGTAAGTGTTGTCATTCCGGGATAAACATACCCGATTTTTCCGAATTTTGCAGTTTTCAAGACCTTTGCAGTCTTTACTGCCTTAAAGAAGCTGTCAAAGTGTTTTTGTACCAGCGGCTGTCCCTCATATCCGGTAACAACCTTAAATGGCTTTGCTTGTTTATACAAAGCATTAGTAAGCTGCGGTACACCGGCTACCCCGGAATTTGACATAACCTGACCGAAATCCGTCTTTTCGCTTAGAGTTCTTAGCATTTGTGTATTCCATATTAATATGGGGGCTTTTATTCCCTCTAAAGCCTGTAAACAAGTCAAATCCAGCGTAAAAGAAATCTCATGGGCTACAATCACATCAACATTATGAGATAAGAAGAACTCATTTGCTTTTAATGCTGTTTTTTCCTCCCCGACAACACCGGGGTAAACAACCGTTCCGTATTCCTCAAGATACTTTATCATTGGTTCAAGGTAAGCGGGAGTGGAGATGTCCGGTATGTCATTGCTCCGCACATCATCAACTTTAAGAACCGCATCAAAATCAGACATTGTAAGTACTAAAAAACCAATTTTAATCATTTTGCGATACTCCTTCGGATTTTTGTTTTAGTTTATAGGATAAAAGCTTTATATTGTCATCAATATGAATGTTCTCTATCTCCGCATCCTCCGGCAGACCGCTTAACACTGGTGAAAACAGCACAAAAGCCTTTATACCGTGGCTGTATGCTTTCTGCACAACCTTTACCGTTGTGCTGGCAGGGGTACATATAAAAGCCGCTTTCACATCGTTCTCTTTTACATATTGTTCTAGAAAATCGATGTCATACACATGACAATCACCTATTATCAGCCCCACCACCTTGGGATTAACATCGAAAAGCGCCTTGATTGTAAAACCGCTGTCTAGGATATCCTTATATATTGTCAAGGATTGACCTAGATTACC
>CAYSTR010000198.1:0-5654 GCA_964433745.1 uncultured Oscillospiraceae bacterium
ATGGATACGCTCTACTGCCATAATATCCTCAAAATGCTTCAATGCGCCCGGCCCGTCCCAGTGAAATACTACATGCTCTACCAATGAAGCTTCAAACTCAATTGTCGGCAGCGCCCATCTTCTGAACATTTCGGGGGAAATCATACATATGTAGTCACACGCAAGTACACATACAGATTCGCTCGAATATGCATCAAACCAATAGCCGTACTTGTCCATCCCGCCTGCTTTAGTTATATCCTGCCAAATAGTATTAAAGCATTCCCTTACTCCCTCCATGGCTCGGTCTATCAGCTCGGGACAATCATATAAATCATAGCTTAACTGCTCATCCCCCCTCAGGGATAATAATAAATCCATATTGGAATGGAAATCTATCGGGAAGCACAGCACCTCTCCGTCGAATATTTCAGCGCTCTTTCGATACATTTCCAGCGTCCTGCAGTATTGTGCATTATTCTTGTCGAACATCAGCGGCAGCCAGTCATTCCAATCCTTTACGATGGGATTGACCCAGGTGGTATCACCCGACCCGTCTGTCCACTTGATTTCTGCACCGAAATAGGAGGCAATCTCGTGTGTACCAAAGCTTGTCCAGAAGGACGGAAATGCCTCGCCAAGATAATCCATACCTCGTGCATTGTGTAATGCATTACGCAGTATCGTATCAATATCTCCGGATACTGCTCTGTCGCGGTACGAGGAATTCGGTGCAAACCCATAGCCGGTCTTAGGCAGATCGGCAGAAAGCGGTGGTCTGTCTAGCAGCTCCCGCTGCCAATACGCCTCCATGCGCTTAGCTGCTTTCTCGAAATCGGGCTTTAGCTGTTTCATTTTTGTGTTCATTCGTCTCCCAACTCCAACAGTCTTTTTCGGAAATAAACATAGTTCTCATAAGGGACATCCTCCGGCACACCGTGGTCACAGGTCGGGATATATCCTCCGCGCTGCTTCATTACAGGAATAATCCGCACAAGCTCATGCTCGATATCATCTATAGTTGATGCAAGGATTCGTTTGTCGATTCCTCCGCTTAACACAATGTCGGGATACTTTTTACTAAGCTCCACCACATCGCAGCCTGCCGCAACCTCAAACGGAGAAAAATATCTAAAGCCTATGGATTTATACAAAGGGATAATACTGTCTATATGACCGTCTGTGTCCATAGCAAGATATAGAGGACGTGATTGTCTCTCACGTATAGAGGTGATTAGCTTACGGTAATACGGAAATAAAAACTGTTCAATCATGTGAGGTGATATGAGCGAAGAGGTTTTATAGCATATATCCTCCTTTAAAAACAGCTCGTCAATCTCAATACGGTTTTGATAGGTGGCAATAAGCGCATCATGTACGGTCAGCCAGCTCTCCATCGCTTCAAATATTAGTTCCGGTTCGTCTATAAGGGTGCACATCAGTCTTTCCACGCCGAACAAATCGCGTAGATACATAAATCCGCCGTCTATTTCATGGGAGATGATATAACCGTTTTCATCCCGCGCCTTGCTTGCCTCCTGTACCCTTTGTGTAACATGCGCATACCGTTCGGGACTAAGAGGGTTTAGCCTAGGCTTCACATCGTGCTCCCAGGCTTCACGTCCGGTGACAGGGTGCTCTAGAAACTCCGGCATATACTGTAGAGTGCTCTGGCGAAGGTGTTTTATCGTCCTCCCCATTTGGTCACGTGTGACGATATAATCAGACGTTTCATTGATTGTCTCGCCCACAAAGCCGGGTACAAGGATATTATCCCCTGTTAGTCCTCCCAGTGTCAGCTTTCCCCGGTCGTTCCAGCCAAACAATGTCTCGTATGGGATATCTTCGGGCATACCCTCCCGTTTCCAGCGTTCCTTCCCAAAGAAGTACCCGTCCCCGAACTCCCACAGATGGATAGGTGCGTTCGGTGTAATCTTATAAGCCGCCCAAAGGCGTGAAGCTCCTTCTGTCATCTATTATTACTCCTAACTGCCGATTTCTTTGTATGAATAAAGCATAAAGTGTATACCGTTATAATTACCGGTTCTTTCCAATGAACAACAACCGTTTATGGATTTTATTCTAACGATGTTGTGTTGCTTCAGGTCTATGCTGCCGTCATCCTCAATAAGCACTGTTTCGGCATCCCCCGCCCCATATTTGACAGCGGTTATCTCGAATGGCTGCTCATCCACATATTGTTTAGGTTTTGCAAATGGTATTAAAGAACCGGACTTTACAAACACCGGCAGCTCCTCCAGAGGGAAATCGCATGTATGCCACCCGCTTTCAAAGCGTTCCCCATTTGCAAGGCGGTACCATGTACCCTCTGGGAGATAGAACTGTCGGTTCGTCTTACTAATATCGGTGATGGGTACCGCTAGTATATCCTCCCCGACCAATATCTCATCCTCTATCGAATGTACATTGGCATCGTCGGGATAATCAATAACCAATGCCCGAAATGGGGGAAGCCCCTTATCACGGTAGTCGGCAAATGCCTTATAAAGGTAGGGAATAAGGCTCATACGAAAATCTATAATCTGTCTTGTCATATCGGTAAGACGGTTTTTTTGCGTCTCTTCAAGCTCAATCCCACTTAAGTTTTTATCAATATCATATTGTCGCCATGGAGGTATGGGTATCATCCAGGCGTTTATTGTGGCAAGGGGGGATAAAGCGCTTAACTGCAATCTGCGTATGTATTCCTCCTCGTTGTCGGTTTGGCGCACCTCGGGTGTCCATAGCAAGCCGGAGAAACCAGCGGTCGTGAGCCCTCGCATATAGTCCTTGATATCGTACAGGTCACTGTACAGAACAAAAGGCAAGGGTGCTGCCAGCAAATGAGACGCCCTGACCTCACCGTAGGTGCGTTTTCCCGCATCATTAAAACAATCTCTCACGGTGTGCTGCAGCAGAATACCGAACAGCTCATGCATCTGCTCTCCGTCTAGTTTAGACGGAAACTCCGAACATTCCGGGAATGACCACCCGCCTGTATTGTCCGAACCGTCACATTCATCCACCTTAAAGGCATCTGCTCCTTCATGTATCAATTCTGCCTGACGCCGTGCGTAGAGCCTACGTCCTGTCATATCTGCTAAGTCGGGGACGAGACCGCCCCATACAAGATAATCACCGCTTACCGGCAGCAGCTCTTTGTAGTATCGGGCTTCAGGTGCGACAAACCCCTGTTCCCACAGGTTCAAACGGAATCCCCTTTCCTTGAGGGAGACTGTCATTGCCTTATAATCGGGGAATCGCTCTCTGTCCCATTCAAAGGAGCTTGCATAGGCATGGCTCTGCCAACCCGGTTCGAGCCCCAATACATCACAGGGGATTTCGTCGTTTCGTATGGTTTCTGCCAAACGAGCCACATCATCACTGTTCATACCGCCGTAACAGCGGTACAAAAATCCCAAACCCCACATCGGCGGTAGTACACCGCCCCCGGAGAACAGATTGTAGCGGCATATTGCGTCCTTCATGTCCTTACCCTCAAAAATGAAGATGTCTACACCCTGTACTTCCGATATATCGATAATCATGTCGCCGCCGGTGGTTTTATCGTATAGCTCCTCGGTGGTTTGTGCCATGCCGTGACCCATAACTTGCTCATCTCGCTTTGCCCGGCTGTTTCCGCAGTAAAAGGCGGAGTACCTGGCGGTATCAACCATGACGGCATATCCTGCTGTAGAAGCATAAAAGGGAATGGACGCATGGCTCTCTCCAGTGTCAGACCGAGGATCTGCACAGCAGCGTACCAGACGTTTTTTACCTGTCTGTTCAAAGGATTTAAGCTGCAAACCAAATCCGTAGATATGCTCCTGTGTCCCCAGCGGCAAGGTCACTGTTATCCCTGTCCTGCTCTTTTTTGCTTTTATATCGTTAGTTACCATCCGGCAGCTTACATCCTCAAGATGGTTTAGCTTGTCAGTTAGTGGGGTATCGGCAAAAAAGGAAGGCACAAGTCGTTCGGCAGATCCTATAGTCACACGATATACTCCCGGATAGAGCGGATTGATATCTATATTCATATAAACCCCTCTGATGATTACACTATTCTTTGACCGAACCCATTACAACCCCTGTCACGAAATATTTCTGTAGGAATGGGTAGCTTGCTAGAATCGGCAGTATAGTTATAATGATTGCGGCTGCTGTCAGGTTTTCCTGCGACACATATTGAAGCTGCTCGACACTGACAGCCTTGCCCAGTAGACGTGCGAAATCCTGGGTGCGTGATATTATTCCGCGCATAATGGCCTGCAGCGGCATGAGGTTTATGTTATTTATATAGATTACAGCGTCAAACCACGCATTCCAATGCCCCACTATACAAAATAGTGAGATCGTAGCAAATGAAGCCATGGACAGCGGAATATACACCTTAGTGAGAATCTTTATATGCCCGGCACCGTCCAGGAGTGCCGCTTCATATAAGCTGCGCGGGATGTTTCTAAAGAAGTTCATCATCATGATTGCATTGAATAACGGCAGAGCACCCGGCAGAATCATAACCCAGAAATTATCAATCAGCTTTAGGTCGCGTACCCATATGTAGTTGGGTATTAGTCCGCTTGAGAATAGGGTGGGGACGAGCAAAAACCAAATAATAACATTACGCCCCTTTAGCTCCTCCGATTCCCGCGATAACGGATAGGCGGTTAGTGTAACCATCGCCATATTTATGAAGGTACCGATTAAGACACGCAGAACAGATATTAAAACAGAACTTTGAAGCTGCGGCATAATAAGCAGCTTTTCAAAGGCCTCGGTCGTAAAGCCTAAGGGAATAAGCCCCACCTTTTGCACCGTCATCAAAGAAGCTGTAGAGAGGGATTTTGCCATAACATGAACCATCGGCAGTACGCAGGACAATGCCAGCAGTGTGAGAAAACCCAGGTTAAAAACATTAAAAACCTTAGCGGGAGCAGATTTATTAATCATTTTATCAGCCGCCTTACTAAAATATTCGGTAGTTAGTAAATCTATATGCCAGCCGATATGAGAGGGAGATAAGTATAAGTCCCACAAGTGACTTGCCAAGACCAACAGCTGTCGCAAAGCTAAATTGTGCATTTTCAAGCCCGGCACGGTATACAAATGTATCTATAATATCGCCTGTCTTATAGACAATCGGGCTATACATCATAAATACCTGTTCAAATCCGGCATTCAAGAGACCGCCTATCCCCAGTGTGGTTAACAGTACGATAGTTGGCATTATACCGGGCAGGGTTACATGCAGTGTCTGCTTGAACCGTCCCGCACCGTCGATGACAGCCGCCTCGTATAGCTCGGGGTTGATTCCGCTGATGGCGGCAAGATATAGGATTGCCCCCCAACCAAAGCTTTTCCAGACATCGGTTGTGATTAATGTGGGAATAAACCAGTTGTTATCCCCTAAAAATAAGATGCTCTCCATTCCGAACCCATTGAGCAGGCTATTGATAGGACCGTTTAGAGATAACAGTTCAAGAAAGACCCCCGACACAATGACCCATGACAAAAAATGAGGGAAGTATACACACGTCTGGATGGTACGTTTAAACAGCTTATTACGCACCTCATTTAACAGAAGTGCAAACGTTACCGGTCCTAATGTACCGAATATTATCTTTAGTACGGATATAACCAGCGTATTTCTCAGCACCTGCCAGAAATCCGGGGAT
>CAYSTR010000199.1:0-4086 GCA_964433745.1 uncultured Oscillospiraceae bacterium
TAAGCACAAGGTAGTGAGTATGTACCATAGAGTGGACGGTAATATTTCGGTAAACGGCAAGGACTACAGCTTTGACTGCGGCACAGGATATATAGAAGCGGATAGGGGACGCTCATTTCCCGAACGATACCTGTGGCTGCAATGCAACGACTTTGCCGGTGTGTGCTCGATTATGGTGTCTGTTGCATCCATACCATTAGCGGGCATATCGTTTACCGGACTTATAAGTGTGGTGCTGTACGGCGGCAGGGAGTACAGGTTTGCCACATACAACGGCGGCAAGGTCGAGCGGATAGGCAGGGACGGGCTAACGATAGTCCGCGGAAGATACAGGCTGGATATCGATGTTAAGGGGCGCGGAGCATTCCCGCTGCGCTCACCTAAAAACGGAAAAATGTCCGGTATAATCCACGAAAGCAATGATTCCGAAGCGCGCTTTCGTATGTATGAGAGTGATAAGCTCATACTGGATTTATACAGCGGACATGTGAGCTTTGAGTATAATCTGTAGAAAGCTAATGACATGGGAGAATGCTCATGTCATTAGCTTTTTCTCTGTCTCTGCTTTGATTAGAAAATGATACATGGGTGCAAGAAGAGTAAACCCCTCCGCTATCTCGTTGGCAAATGATGGAGAGAACATAGCGTTTATATCGCCGCTCTCATAGGAAAAGCCTATGTTTTTTCTGTCTAGCCAGCTGCGGATATTTTCGGGTTCATTTGGGTGGCGGGACTTTTTGTACATGTCACCATACATCTTTAGGGTGTTCTGTGCCTCGTAGCTTTTAATTGCCGTTTTAAAGGCAGGATCGCCGTTTAGTATGAGACGGCGTATGCTCTGCATAGTTTCTGTTCCTGCCTCATAGTACCCACAGCCGTAACCGTAACCGGTTGAGCTTACCTCTGCATAAAAACCCGGATACCCTGAGCATGATTCCTTGTCACGCATGAACACAATCCACATGTTGTCTCGGTATAGCGATTTATCCTTTGAAAAGCGTGTATCCCTGTAGATGCGCGAGATACAGCCTCCCGCTTTGGGGTTACAGACGATCCTATCGTCTATAGACGAGACGGTTGGTACGAGCGATATGAATAGCTCTGTCAGCGGAGTGAGTACAAAATCGGTATATTGCTTTTTATGGTCGTGATACCACTGTTTACTGTTTTGCAGCCGGTTTTCAAATAGAAACTCGGGGGTTTGTTTGGTAAACGGCATATGGGTTCTCCTTAAATATTCTTGTTTTCAGACAAAATAATCTATGTTTAACTGAAAAAATGATGTATCATTAGAGGGGTAAGCGAAGTCTGTTTTAACATGAGATGTAGTCGTTACGAAAATGAAAATTACATATTTATACGCAAAACGTTGTCATTACAGCGTTTTGTCTTCATAAATGGGGAAAATAGCAAAAGAGAATGATAAATTGTCATAATTAAGGGTTTGTCTACATATTTTATGATGTACAACCTTTTTCATAAAAAGGAGGGATCAGGTACTCACATGTACCGATTTTTATGTCTAATAAAAAAAGCTCGCTAGCATTCTCAATAGCTTTGCTGATACCCTTATCTGTAGGGTTACTGGGCAGCGGATTGTCCGAAAATGCACCCGCCATATATGAGAGTCTGCCCCGTCCGGACTTTTCCCCGCCTGCCTACATATTTCCCATAGTGTGGACTATTCTTTACCTCTTGATGGGGATATCCTCCTACATAATATATGTCTCCCCCTACTCAAAGGAAAGAACACTCGGACTTGCGTATTATATCGCAAGTCTGGTGTTCAACGGGCTTTGGTCATATCTGTTTTTCGGGCTTAATCAGCAGCTGCTCGCTTTTTTCTGTCTGGTAGTATTATTCGTGCTGGTTTTACTCACTGTATACTATTATCAAAAGGTGAATAAAGTCGCCGCATACCTGCAAATACCCTATTTATTGTGGTTAATCTTTGCCGGTATACTAAATCTCACCTTAGTGAGCTAGCTTCTCCTCGATATATGCAGCCACCTTATCCATCTCCATACGAACCTGTGTCATGGAGTCGCGTTCGCGTACCGTCACACAGCCGTCGTTTACACTGTCAAAATCGTATGTGATGCAGAAGGGTGTACCTATCTCGTCCTGACGGCGGTAACGCTTTCCGATAGAACCGGTATCGTCAAATTCGGTCATGAACTTCTTGCAGAGTGACTGGTACAGCTCGTTTGCACCGTCTGACAGCTTTTTCGATAGCGGAAGAATAGCAGCCTTAATAGGAGCAAGGGCCGGGTGCAGACGCAGTACCACGCGTGTATCCCCCTCGGCTATCTGCTCCTCGTCATAAGCGTCTACGAGGAATGCAAGCGTAACCCTGTCAGCGCCCAGAGACGGCTCAATAACATAGGGGATATACTTCTCGTTTGCTTCTTGGTCGAAGTACTCCATACCCTCGCCGGAGTGCTCCTGATGTGCCTTTAGGTCAAAGTCGGTTCTGTCAGCTATACCCCACAGCTCGCCCCAGCCGAATGGGAACATAAACTCGAAGTCGGTGGTGGCGTTAGAGTAATGTGACAACTCCTCTTTCTCATGGTCACGCAGACGGAGATTCTCCTCACGCATACCCAGATTGAGAAGCCAGTTCTTGCAAAACTCGCGCCAGTAGGAGAACCATTCAAGGTCAGTACCGGGTTTACAGAAAAATTCGAGCTCCATCTGCTCAAACTCGCGTATACGAAATATAAAGTTTCCGGGGGTTATCTCGTTTCTAAAGCTTTTACCGATTTGTGCGACACCGAAAGGCGTCTTTTTTCTTGTGGTGCGCTGGATGTTCTTGAAGTTTACGAATATACCCTGTGCCGTCTCGGGACGCAGGTATATCTCGGTCTGGCTGTCCTCGGTGACACCCTGAAAGGTCTTAAACATCATGTTGAACTTGCGAATAGGTGTAAAATCGCACTTGCCGCAGCCGGGGCAGACGATTTTCTTTTCGATGATATAGTCACTCATGGTCTCGTTTGACCAACCGGCGGGATTTACCCCTGTGCTCTCGATAAGAGTGTCCGCACGGTGACGCATCTTACAGCTCTTACAATCAATGAGGGGATCGTTAAAGTTTACTACATGTCCGGATGCCACCCATGTCTGCGGGTTCATAAGAATTGCACTGTCAAGCCCCACATTGTAAGGACACTCCTGCACAAACTTACGCCACCAGGCGCGTTTTACATTGTTTTTTAATTCAACACCCAAAGGACCGTAGTCCCAGGCGTTGGCGAGACCGCCGTATATCTCCGAGCCGGAGTAAACAAATCCGCGCCCCTTGCACAGCGCTACTATTTTATCCATGGTCTTTTCAGTGTTTTGCATGTTGATTGTCCTTTCTATTTGAACCTATTTATGATATTTTCCGTTATCAATAATGGTAAAGGCACGGTAGAGCTGCTCTAGCAGTATAAGCCTTGTCAGCTGATGGGGAAACGTCATGGCGGAGAGTGAAAGCAGAACATCACTTTTTTGCTTCACTCTATCGGATAATCCGAACGATCCGCCGATAATAAGGTTTAACCGGCTCCCGGTCTGCATAACATCCCGGATTTTGTCGGCGAGACCGGGAGAGGAAAGCTGACCGCCCTCAACGCACAGTGACATAGTAAATCCATTTTGAAGAGAAGAGAGGATGTACTCTCCCTCCTTATCGAGGCATTTTACAATTTCGGCAGGTGAGGGGTCGGTGGTCTTATATTCATTAAGCTCTGTGACTGTGAGATTACAGTAGCCCTTGAGCCGCTTGGAAAATTCCGCGACACCCGCACGCAGATAATCCTCCTTGAGCTTTCCTATGGTGATGATATTGACACTTAGCATATGTAATAACCTTTATCAGAATACAATCATATCGCCGGGGGAGTTTCGCGGAGCGACATCAAGGGTGTAGTCCTTATTAATAGTCAGCCCTCCGAATGTTAGAGCCGACAGGGATTCGCTAAATGCTATCTCAGGCTGGTTGTTCTCCTGGCTTAGATGGGCAAGCACACATCGGGATGTTCCCGCTTTTACTAGCCTTGTAAGCTCACCGGCACATTCTCCGTTGGAGAGGTGACCGTT
>CAYSTR010000199.1:4096-5634 GCA_964433745.1 uncultured Oscillospiraceae bacterium
CGCTTTTTCAGGTGATAGGGATAACTGCCGGAGGACAGAAGCTTAGGGTCATAGTTTGATTCGATGCACACCAGGTCATTTCCCGTAAGGTGGTCGCTTATCTTCTGGGTGATGTGACCCAAGTCGGTTGCAACGGCGGCTTTTCTGCCGTCTGGCAGCTTTATTGCATATCCTAAGCTCTCTGCACAGTCGTGCGGAGTGGCGAAGGGGGATACCTCCATGTTGCCTATTACAAACCGCCCCTCTACAGACAGAAGCCGTGCTCTGGGCGGGATGGAGTTTGCCGATATAAGATAGTCAAGAGTGCCCCTTGATGCGTATAGAGGCACTCCCGACTTTTCAATAAATAATCTCAATCCTCTGATATGGTCAATGTGTTCGTGTGTCAGCAGTACACCGCGGATAGAGCCAATATCGATTCCACGCTGTGAGAGACTGTCGTACATACGTTTACAGGAGACACCGCAGTCAATAATAATACCCTCACCTGAAGAGGAGAGATATGCGGCGTTACCGCTGCTTCCGCTGTAGAGCGTGCAAAACCTCGCCATATATTAAAATTCCTTTAAAACGATTAGTTTACGGCTTTTGGCAGGGATTGATCGGGTATAGATATGCGTTTTATGACAGCACCCAACTCCCTAAGCTTCATTTCAATACACTCATAACCGCGTTCGATGTGGTGGATGTCTTGTATCTCGGTGGTTCCGTGAGCACAAAGTGCCGCAATAATTAGAGCAGCACCGGCACGCAGATCGGTAGCGCATACAGGTGCGCCGGTCAGCTCACCGTTACCCTCGACAACGCATACGCGTCCGTCCACGGATATGGTAGCACCCATACGGCGAAGCTCGTCTACATAGCGAAACCGATTGTCCCATACGCTCTCGGTGACAATGCTAGTCCCTCCTGCCATACAGAGCATGGCGGTCATCTGGGGCTGCATGTCTGTGGGGAAGCCGGGATGAGGCATTGCC
Organism: uncultured Oscillospiraceae bacterium; assembly: GCA_964433745.1. Lineage (GTDB taxonomy): Bacteria > Bacillota > Clostridia > Oscillospirales > Ruminococcaceae > CAYSTR01. The sequence continues at coordinate 5,074 of CAYSTR010000199.1, forward strand.
TTTATATTGGATCTGGCAATAGGCCCTGTGCGGGAGACCAGAATAGAATCGTCAAACTCCAGAACCTTAGAACCTGCATCAATAAGCTTTGACGTAATGGGTTCAAGGTGCTTGGGTATAACGTTCTTAATAAGCACCTCACCGCCTGTAGCAGCGGCGGCAACCATGAATGTGCCCGCTTCTATCTGGTCGGGGATGATGCTGTAGCTTGTTCCGTGAAGCTGTTTTGTGCCTCTTATCTTGATTACGTCAGTACCCGCGCCGCGGATGTCAGCTCCTAAAGAGTTTAAGAAGTTAGCGACATCTACAACATGGGGTTCTTTTGCAGCGTTTTCCAGTACAGTAAGACCGGAAGCTGTAGTTGCCGCCAGCATTACATTAATAGTAGCTCCTACAGAAACTGTATCAAAGTAGACAGGAGCACCCACAAGCTCGGTTGAGGTTACCTCAATCATACCATGTTCTAAATCTACTGTACCGCCTAGAGCTTCAAAACCCTTGATGTGCTGGTCGATGGGACGCACCCCGAAATTACAGCCGCCGGGCATGGATACAGAAGCC
>CAYSTR010000200.1:0-5599 GCA_964433745.1 uncultured Oscillospiraceae bacterium
GTCCAATGGTTGCCATTTATGTTCCTCCTTCTATCAAAAATTCCTTTGCCACATCAAAAACAAAGTGATAAAATCCGGTATCCTCCTCATGCCCGATATATCGGCGGTCGGTGATAACAAAATCCGCATCCAAAAGGATACGGACTATCTTGTTCTTTAGGGATATATAGTTACCCTTAGTAAAAAGAGACAACCGCACCTCTTGTATTTCTGCATGAGGACGGTTATCACCATATAGAGAAAAGCTCTCGGATAGAGGTATAAGCACTAAATATTCATCAGGCGGTATTCCGCTATAATATCCAGTCTCTATCGGTAATATGTCAGAAAATAATGCGGTCAGCTCGGTTAATATATTCATGACAACTCATTCTCCAACACAGATTTCATCGCTGCAAAACAAGTGGACTTAGATGCAGACTTTGCCGGAGCCAGAAACGGTTTAGCGGGCTGACCTGATTTGCCATACTCCAGGATTGTAGCTAACTTTGCATTACTTCCCCCATCCTGGCGCGGCTCAGCGAAACCTACCTTAATATTGCTTTTCCCGTCGCTGTTCTGTTTTACAGGGGAAAGTCCTAACGCGCTTAAAAGCTCGCCGGTGGAACGGCTTTCCTCCTTTGTGTTCTTACCCACCACCGACTGTAGATTTGATCTGACCTTGGAGAGCACCACTTCACCGCCCGCTTCCAGTGCCTTAGCCATGATTTCATCGGTACGGTCACCCAAACGAGACAACTGATTCATGAACTCGTCCGGGAGCACCACCTCAGCCCGAGCCATCCGCGCACACCCCCAATATCTCAAGATACATGCCACGATTTCGGACATTTTCCACCGAAAATATATTGTATCGTTTACCATCATAGATAATAACATGCTGCGTGGTTATTTCTAACCCCGGAATGCAGCGCATACGAAATAGTGCATTCACCGATGTGTTTTTTGCTAGGTTCACCCACTTTTCGGTGGAGTTGCGCTGCTCATAATATGCGCGGACGCTTGCGACAATGTGTTCACCTGGGGTAACGAAACCTTCCGCGTCTTTGATTGGCTCGGTGGAGATGATCTCTATAAAGCTTGTTAACTTACCCATACTCATTGCTATACACTCCAATCCCGATCAAGCCGTAAAAGCATATTCGCCGTAGTCCACACCTGCCCCGCCGCTTGCACATTGTCGGCGAAGAAACCCCCGGTGGAGCCATCTCTGCTTTCGTAGAAATGGCTCGCCAGCATTAATATAGCTTGCTCGGTCGTGTGGGACATACAGCGGCTGTTGTAATAACCGCCGGGCAGATGCTGGTATCCCTCGGCATAATTTTGGGCGGCGGCAATATATGAGAGTAACAGCTCATCATCATCGTCGTGCTTTAAAATGAGGTTTGCTTTAACCTTGGGCAGTAATGCCCGGTGCTTTGCAGTAATCATTACGCACCCTTCATCTGAAGAAGCTTCACCGCTTCGGGCAGAATAAGCTTGCCGTCTACACGCTGTGAGGCGAGGAAGCCGTAGAGTAGGAAAGTACCGCCTTATTCCATTGCTGAAACAGGTTTGTACAGACCCCTCCCAGAACCGTGCTTACACCTCTCGATGTACACGGCTCGCCATCGATACTCATTTAAATAGAACTCTTTTGGTTATGAATTTTGTGGTGACAATCAAGACAAACCACTAATGTTTTACGGTTTCTTGCTATCATTGCACGTTCCCAATCAGCTTTTCCTTTAAGGTTTTTCACTTTGTTAACGTGATGAATTTCATAGTGCTCCGCTGTCATAGTCCCACATAATTCACACACTTTTGCATTTAAGCGTTTGTCAAAACTATTGCGATTATAACCATACAAAGCAGTTGTGTCTATAATGTCGGTTACTTTCTCAGTTGTTTTACATTCGCTGTATTTTGCAAAGTGCATATATCTTTCACCCGATTTTGTCGAATAAGGAATAGCCCACGCATTTTTTCCTCTTCGATATTTGCTACGTATCTTCCCCACACTACTTTTATGCTTATTTGCTAAAGTTTTAAGACAACTATATTCCATTAAATAACTGAAATAATTCAGTTTGTAAAAGTTACAAGCTAAAGAATAATAGTTGCAAATTCCACGCAGTTCAGCATTAAACGTCGTGATAATTTCCAATTCCGTTTTGCCCAGCAATTCGGAGCGTGAAACAGGAAACATACTTCCGTCATCTTTTTGAATGACAATATTTTTTGAGAATAAGAATTTGTGAATTTTGTCATTAAACGGAATACATAGCTCTACGCTTCCATTTAACGTTCGTTGTGTTGCTTGCCCATGTGGCTTGACTGCCCCATTTCTTCTTATTCTCAAATCATAACCCAGAAACCGTGCGTAATTGCTACTGTGAGTAATTAACGTTTTTTCTTCGCTGAGTTCCATTTTCAGCTTGCCACCGATAAACTCGGTAAGTTTACGTTTAATTTCCTCACAATCTTCTCTGTCGCCTTTTACAGCTATGAGAAAATCATCAGCATAGCGGACATATTTTAATGATTTATTTTCTTGCGGTGTATATGGTGTTTTCAAAAGCTGTTGTCTGGATTTTTTATATTCCTCGAGCAGTTCCTTTTTTAGTTCACCGTCCGCTTTTTCAATATGCCCTTTGATTTTGTAGGTTTCAGCTCTTGCTCGCATATATTCATCTCTATACGGCTTTAAGTTGGGTTTGTCAAACTTAGATTTAAGCTCCATAACAAATTTATCAAGCTCATGCAAGTAGATGTTAGCAAGTAGCGGAGAAATAATTCCACCTTGTGGCGTTCCGCTATAGGTTTTATGATATTGCCAATTCTCTATATGCCCTGATTTCAAAAATTTGTACAACAAGTTAATTATGCGTGCGTCCTTGACTTTTTTATTAACAATACCTATTAAGACATCATGATTGATATTATCAAAACAACCTTTGATGTCACCCTCAACAAACCATTTTGCACCTGTAAATTCATTTTTGAGAGAAACTAAAGCTGTGTGACAGCTTTTATTCGGTCTGAACCCATGAGAGCAATTTAGAAAAATTGGCTCATAAATGGCTTCAAGCACCATTCTCAAAGCTTCCTGTACAAGCTTGTCTGTAAATGTTGGTATCCCTAAAGGACGTTTTTTACCATTTGCCTTTAGGATATAGGTTCGCCTTAACGGCTTGGGCTGATAGGTTTCACTGGCGAGAGATTTTATTATTCTTTCGATTTTCTCCACACTGAATCCATCAGCTGTGTCATCATCAACTCCTTTTGTAGCCGCTCCGTTATTAGCATATAGATTTTTGTATGCCTTAAACCAGATATCAGTACGCAGCAAGTAACGGTAAAGACGGGTGAAAATTTCGTCTTTGTTTTGCATAGAGTTCTTATTAAGTTTTGCTAAAATCTCATTTGTTGGTAGCACCGGGGTTGGGGGTGTCCCCATTGTAATATTTGTTTGGGGTGTCCCAGTTTCCATAAGTGCCATTGAGGTATTCCTCCCTAATCATAATCGATTTTAGTCCGTATCAACTGCACCCCTTCGCCATTATTGCGCCATTAACGCACTTGACTACTACGAGTGCTCCGTAACCATAGGTCATATTCAAACTCAAAAGTTATAGCCCAAGCCAATAAATTGACTTTCGGCATTGACCCTTAGGGTATCCCCAGTTAACGTTGAATGTTAGAAATGCAGATTGTCGGTTTTGCTTTTGTTTCGTTAATACAGGCTCTCCTGCTTGTTGCATAGGTTAAATAGTAACAATTCAAACCAAGTTGGTGTTTGAATTTACCTATGCCATAGGTTTCAGACACTTTCCTACGTCCGACGCGGAACGGAAACTTGAAACTCACATTCATCAAACCCAGATTAAACCTCATATCTGCTTAGCATTGCAGTTCAGTCGCACCATATTGTCTTAGGTGACTTACCGCTTTCTGAGCGTGCTATGTTCCCGTATCATCTTTCGACTTTCGGTTAGCCCAGTTGCTTATTACGTTACCTTGTAATGCGGTTCTTACGCCGCTTCATTCAACGCCCTATCTGGGCGCACCACCTGACCCGTTGCGGCGTAGAGCTCGTTGAGCCGTTTGAATGCTCTGCCCTGACGGTCGGCAATCCAGTAGTAGGAGATATCGCCGAACAGTATAACCTTTGCACCGCCCGCAATAGACGGCATAAAGGCAGAGTTTCGTACAGGTCTGCCAAGGATCATATCAGGAGTGCCGCCTACAAGCGAAGGGTTCCACAACCATTGACCGTTACTGTCCTTGATCTTGCGGATTGCCTTGATAGTACTGTCGTTTGTAATGAAGGTAGCCGTTCTGCGGTAAGGTTCTTTAAGGCTGTGGTACAGATCGAGGATTTCATCTGCTGTAATCGCTGTACCGCTTGCTGTGGTAACCCCCACCTGTGCCGAATCAACAATACTTGTAGGTCTACCGGTACCACTTCCAACGAGGAAAGCCTCCTCCTCAGCTGCACCGATACGGCGGGCAAACTCTCGTGCGATGTACTGCTCCATATTGAATGCACTGTCATTTAGAAGCTCCTCGCTGATTTTGATAAGCGTTGCCAGCTTGTGTGCTCCGAGATTAACCTGATTAAAGCTGTCATCGCTGTCAGGGATAGTAGCTCCTTCATCGACCCACGAAGCGCTCCCGTTTCCGGCAACAACAGGGATTTTCTTCTCGCCCGAGGACGATGTGATGATGTGGGCGAGGGTTCTCATGATGTTGGTCTCGTCAAGACCCGAAATCAAAGTGCGCTCGTATTCATCCGGGACTAGAAAACCGCCCTCACTGTCTGTGCCTATGGAAAGAGCATTAAGCACCTCAACGTTCGGGTTTTTGGTGCGCAGCGCATTCCAGAATGAACGCTTGTAATCATCGGTAGCTTTGCCTACCTTGGTCTCACCGCCCGATGTGGGCTTGCCCACAAGCGGAGAATTAACGGCTTTTGAAAGCTCGGCATCAATCGCCGCTTGTCTTTCCAACCTGTCGATTTCCTTACCGAGATTAACTACATCCGCCTCCATCTTCTCGTAGGTGATATTGTCCTCCGGGGAAATAAGTCCGTCCTCGCCGCGTTTACTGTCTAGGAACGCCTTAGCCGCGTCCCATGCTTTTGCGCGTTTCTCGCGCAGTTCCATAATCTTGCTCATAGCAAATAATCCTCCACATATTTATTTGGGTATATAAAAACCGCAACCTGTGTGCGGTTACGGTTTTATAAGGTTCAGCCTTTTATCAAGGCTATCAATAGGTATGCCGATTGGCGTTGGTGTTTTCTTTGGGGGGAGAGTCTTACGCATAGCCGCCACTACTGAGCGTACCATATGAGCGGAGTTCCACATAAACGGTGCGCTGTCATCAGAAATAACTGCTTCGGTTTCATCATAAAGCATTCCGTCTGCAAAACCCATATCAATGGCTTTCTTGGCATTAAACCAGGTCTCATTATCCATGAGGTGGGAAATTTTCACCCTTGACTGCTTTGTTTTGAGGGTATATGCGTTTATGATGCTTTCCTTTACCTCATTTAACATTTCAATCCCGCGCTCTAAATCGGACACCTCACCGAAGATAAGTGAAGCGGGATTAT
>CAYSTR010000201.1:0-5577 GCA_964433745.1 uncultured Oscillospiraceae bacterium
TACCGACCACAGTGCCGTGTCCGCCGTGTTCTCCATAAGCGAGGTGTATACTAAGCTTCTACCGCTTATGAAGCATGTGGATTCACCCGACAGTCTGCAAAATTCCGGCAAGATGGGCGTGGGATGGGGCAGCTCGGGCGGTGAAGCGGCGGCGATGTTAGGGGAGAACTATCTGGCGGCGGACGGTATCGAGAACGTCATACGTGTACTGGAGGATTTGGAGGACGAGAAGTTCCGCGACCTTGAATTTATCGAGCTAAACGCCTGTGCAGGCGGATGTGTGGGCGGCGTATTGACCGTCGAGAACCCATATGTCGCCAAAGCCAGACTGAAAAAGCTCATGAAATATCTGCCGGTGTCCTGTAGTCACGCTGTGAGTATCCCTCCGGAAGCCAGATGGGACACAGCCGTGCAGTACACGCCGGTATTGACGCTATCAGAAAGCCTGACCGAGGCCTTTGATAAGCTAGGCGAGATGGAGCACATAGCGGAGGCACTGCCCGGTCTGGACTGCGGCTCGTGCGGAGCGCCCACCTGCAAATCGCTTGCGGAGGATGTGGTGCGCGGCGTGGCAAGGGTGGACGATTGCATCTTCAAGCTTCGCGAGCACATACATAATATTGTGGACGAGCTAAGCGATCTGGAGGACTACATCCCGCCGCCCTTCCGCAAATAGATTTAGACTATATCTTTAGGAGGTACTATCCATGTCATATAACTTAAAAATCGAGAAAACCAATACGCCCAAGACAAAACCCGCCAACCAAAACGAGCTGGGTTTCGGCAACTACTTCACCGACCACATGTTTGTTGTGGACTACGAGACAGGCAAGGGCTGGCACGATGCGCGTATTGTCCCCTATCAGAATCTGTCCCTGGACCCTGCCGCAATGGTGTTTCACTATGCACAGGAGACATTTGAGGGGCTAAAGGCATATATGGGTGAGGACGGACAGGTACGTCTGTTTCGCCCGGAGGAAAACTTCAGCCGCATGACCATGTCAAACGAGCGCGTCTGTATCCCCGCTATAGACGAGGGGCTGGCGCTGTATGCCCTAAAAGAGCTTATTAATCTGGACAGAGACTGGGTACCCACTCTGCCCGATACATCGTTATATATTCGTCCGTTTGTGATAGCCACCGACCCGCATGTAGGGGTTAGAGCGGCAGATCACTATATGTTTATCATTATCCTCTCGCCCGTCGGGGCTTACTATAAGGAGGGGCTGAAGCCCGTCGCTATCTATGTAGAGAATAACTATGTCCGTTCGGTCAAGGGTGGTACGGGTATGGCTAAGACGGGCGGTAACTATGCCGCTTCATTAAAGGCACAAAACGATGCCAAAGGAAAGCACTTCACACAGGTTTTATGGCTGGACGGCGTTGAGAGGCGTTATATCGAGGAAGTGGGCACCATGAACGTATTCTTCAAGATAGACGGAGAGGTTATTACACCATCCTTAGAGGGCAGTATACTGCCCGGTATCACTCGCAAATCCGTCATCGAGCTTCTTAGGGCGTGGGGAATTAAGCTAAGTGAGCGCCGTCTCTCGATTGAAGAGGTTACAGACGCCTACAAAGCAGGTAAGCTGGAGGAGGCATTCGGCACAGGTACAGCCGCCGTTATCTCTCCTATCGGAAACCTCACCTACGGTGAATTGAGCATGGATTTAAGCGGTGGACAGATAGGCGAGCTGTCGGCAAAGCTATACAAGGCATTGACCGACATTCAATGGGGAAAAGCACCGGACACCTTTGGCTGGACGCAGACCGTATAATAAAGTGGTTACAATCAAGCAGAAATAACACCGCTGACCGTTTCTATCAGTTTTGGGTATACCTTGGAAAGGCAATGGGCATTAGTCAGCCGAATAATATCATCACAGGCAGCGGCGGCGACAACCGCCGCTGAAGCTATATACGGATTGCCGAAACAGTCCACATCCCCGCCTGTAAAACGCTCAATTCCATTTATAACTAACCGGTCATTGTCGAAATTTGTCGAACATCCCAGCCTCCTTACAAGCTCATGCGACTTTTGCAGCAGATTTGCAGACGAGGTACAACAAATCGTCGATTCACCCTTAGCGGCGGCGGCAAGAACTGCCGTCAGCGGAATGAGGTTAGGGCAGATGTTAAGGTTGGCGTTTATCCTTCCAATAACGGCATTACCGTTTGAGCTTATACATAGACTGTCCTGATCGGTAAAGGCGCGTGCTCCGGCGGCTCGGAGTATATCCAGAAAATATAGCTCACACTGTTTAGACAGATGGGGAATACCGTCTATCGTCACCGATTGTCCGCGCAGGACGGCTATTGCCATATGAACACACCCGATATAGGCATCGCTCTCGATGGTTATACTGCTGCCGATGTATACGTGGTCGTCAAAGACATAGTATACGCCCGAGTGATATTCGAGAAACACATTAAAAGAACGCAGTATCCGGAGTGTCAGCTCACATATACCGTCACGTCCCAGAAAAACCCTAAACCTCTTTTTTAATAGAGGAAGAGCAATGAGTATTCCGGCACGCAGCAGAAGCGGAGCGGTGTCAAGTCTTATACTGTCTACAGTAAATGTACCGGATACGCTCACCGTCTCGTTTTCGGCGTTGACACTAAGACCTAACTTCAGAAGAAACGAATAGGCTTCGCAAAGACAGTCTGTATCCCCTGTCCTAATGTAACGGCACTCACAGCCCAATACCGCCATAACAGGCGATAACAGCATGAAAAGGTCAGAGTACCCGCGCAGGTCGAGCTGATAGCTGCCTGCGGGTATTCCGCCTGTTATCTGCAAGGATTGGCTTGTCAGACGTTTTACCCTGCACAGAGAGGTGATGATATCTGTAACAATCTGCGTTTGCTCGTTACTGCTTATATCGTATAGACAGGACAATCCGTGCGATACAGCGGATGTTATGAGCGACAGCTGGGAGATAAGAGCCGATGGCGGCGGACGGACATGGTCTCCCGGACTATATGGTGAGTGTGTGACATCAGTCATGAACTAATACCTTTTTTATTCCCCCGATATACATACGGTGATAGTCCTTTTCGGGATAGTTTTTGTCTATCTCAGGCAGAATAAAGTTATTGGGATTAATGTCCTGAAAATACAGCTTGCCCGCCAGCATAACCATCCGCGCCTCTTCAAAATAGGGCACACCGTCCTCATATACTGTAGTCAGCCCAGCCGCCGAAATCTTGTCCGTATCCCTGCCGGAGCGTGACCCGCAGAGGTTCAGCGCACTGCGATATTCCTCATCTAAAAAGGACAGAGAAAAATCGTCCGCGCTCTCCAAAAACTCATAGGTATACCGCCCTGGGCGTACGACAATGTATGCCACAGGCTTTCCCCAGAGTATACCAAGCCCTCCCCAGCTTGCTGTCATGGTATTTAGTGTGCCGTCTTTCTTTGCGGCTGTGATGAGCATCCAGTCCTTTCCGATGAGGGTAAACGGGTTATCCTTTACATCGTAAACGGATATAACATTCATAATAGTACCACCTTTTTTGTTATTTGAACCTTTATAAAGGAAAACAAGTTAAAAGCGGCGCAACCTCTAATGGGTTCCGCCGCAGTTCTCCGTACGCTTCGCAAAATCATTTGTGAACGGTAAGAAATAAAAAAGGTAACAAACCGGCAGAAAACCGCATGACAAACAACAGCCCGGTACGGTGTTACCGTTAAGGTAGGTCAGTAATACTATCCGCCGCTAATGAAACGGACAGACATGCTATACCCTCTCTCTTAACAGAACAAACCCCAAAAAATACAATGCAACAACCCATATCCGTATTATAACCTCCCTTCACCCTTGTTGTCCCACATTCTTTCGTCTGCGAAAAAACGGTTATAAGCCGAATATTATCAATTTCGTATCAGAGTAATTATACAGTAAAAATCTCACCATGTCAATATATTTCAGAATTATAGCGTAAACTTACGAAACATAAATGCGCTATAGTGAAACATTATGACCAATTCAACATGTGATGCAGAATAATATCAGGAGGATGAACATTGTGGAATATGTTAGCGGCTATAAATATCTCAGGGCGCTGTGTAAGATGCGCTCAATTAAGGTGGAGGATTTGGCTAAAAAATGCAATCTAAGCCGAACGACGCTCTACCGCTATATGAAGGGGATACTGCAAACCCCACCCGAGATTGAGCAGCGCTTCGCAGGAGCACTGGACCTAAACGCCCAGGAGAGACAGGAATTAAGGCGGCTTTTGTCGCTTAACATTATAGATAACACTCTAATATCAGCGCGTTATGTACTGGACTCATTTATTTTTGGAGACGATAATAAAAAGACAGTCCATCCCCTTCATACCTTTGCTTATTATGACAACGAGACTTATCTGCGCGGTGCAGACGAGTTGTATTCACATATAACCGAGCAGATGACACAAACCGGTCTCGGTTGCCGTATCAAGATTATCGACTGTATGGAGGACGCCATAATCGATTCAATCGGACGGTTTGTCACGGCGGTTTCCTCTTTTAATCCCTTGTTTTCTGCCGAGCATCTGGTGTCGTTCCCCAAAAAGAACCATCACAAATGCATATCGGCGTTCCTAAACCTCATTATGCTCATTCGGATAACCGGATACAATGTGCTGTACTCCGAGTCCGAATCTATCGAGCACAGCAGCTCTATCTTCGACAACATCATGCTAGTAGAGCTTTTTTCTGAAGAGAACGAGGAAAAAAATCAGTACTATGTCTTTTCATTTTTGAACGGCGGGTTGTCGCAGTGCGTCAGACTTCGCGACAGGTATGCCTACCTCTTCTTCTCCGGAAGCTTTGATATCTGCAAACAGCAGTACAGCTCCTCCCTGTATGAGGGCAAGCATATAGGCGCTATGAGCGAATTTCTCATGGATATAGAGCGTTCACATGAGTTTTGCATAATAAAACCCAATCTGTGCTATAATATGATTCCCGCCGGCGTGTACAAAGGGCTTGCCGACAGGATGACAGACGAACAGCTGGAGGTTATGCTGTCCGAGATACATCCGCTGCCCATTGACCGCAGAAACTACATTAATGCGCTCGTTAACACAATGAAGCAACGCACTGAATATACATCTCAAAATAAGCATATAGATTTGCATTCGAGAGGTTCTCTCGAGCAGCTCGCCGCAACAGGCAAATTAAGCGACCATGTAGAGGGATTGCCCCCATTTAATAAAGAGGAGTTAAGACAGATTTTTGAGCATGTCTTAAAGAGACATGCCCAATCGAACGGCAGATACTCTCTTTTTATCTCCGATAGGGAATTTCTCAAAAACGGCTGTATAATCACCGCCTATAAGGGATACGGTCTCTTTATTGAGTACAGCGACAAAAAGGTGCAGTTAGGCGGATATGACAACATCGTCGTAAAGAACGCCATGCTGTCCGACATAATATTTGACTATGTGATAAACCATGTCACCGCCTACCACACCATGCAGCCGGACGACGCCGCCGCCTTTATCCGTATGCTAATAGACAAGTACCTGTCCTAGCTTTTAAAGCTAGTTGACAGGGATGTAGCCTGTCTCCGTGAGCAGCTCCCT
>CAYSTR010000202.1:0-5549 GCA_964433745.1 uncultured Oscillospiraceae bacterium
TGCTTGGATGACACGCTAAAGCCGATTATGAATGTTCCATGATCGGTAAACATTTGTTGGTTCCATTCTAATCTAGGGGAAAGCTGGGGATAACGGTCATTAATCCAATTAAACACATCTATGACCCTGCTTCGGTTGTCTGTATTCACGATTTCTTCTAAATATCCATTAAAAACTTCCATATAGGCACCTCTAAAAAACGATTTATATATATTATAGCCTTTTTTGAAATTAATAATTTAAATATGACGAACAGTTGTCAAGTTCCATTTAGTAAAATGGGAGCATACCCAATAAAAATTTATTAAATGGAGGATTATTAAAATGGAAGCACAGAACTATTGCCAAAGCTGCGGGATGCCCATGGGTGAAAGCGATGAAATGTACGGATTAAATGCCGACGGTACAAAGAGCGCGGACTATTGCAAGTACTGCTTTGAGGACGGTCACTTTACTTCGGAGGAGACCATGGAGGGTATGATTGAGACATGTGTTCCCTTTATGGTTAAGGAGGGTATGCCAGAAAAGCAGGCTAGGGAGATCCTTCTCGCACAGTTGCCTAATCTAAAACGCTGGAAGCAATAAAGGTAACTCAAATTCTTATATGGGCGGTGATTATTATACATTTTAAGGAAGCAAAAGGTATTCTCTCCGCCCATAATGGTATGAACATATTCCGTGGTTGCACACACGGATGTATCTATTGCGACAGCAGAAGCAAATGCTATCAGATAAATCATGATTTTGAGGATGTTGATGTGAAAAGCAATGCACCAGAGCTTCTAGAAGCGGCACTTAGAAGAAAAAGGAAGCGGTGTATGATAGGAACAGGTGCAATGACCGATCCGTTCATCCCTCTTGAGATGGAGATAGGTTACACCCGCCGCTGTCTTGAAATAATAGAACGGTACGGTTTTGGACTGGCTATCCAAACAAAATCGGATTGCATTCTCCGCGACCTTGAGCTGCTAAAGGTTATAAACGAAAAGGCCAAATGCGTCGTACAGATGACAATGACTACCTTCGATGAGGATTTATGCAGAGTTATTGAACCTAATGTATGCACTACCCGCAGACGATTTGAAGCTCTGAAGATTTTTAAAGATAACGGTATACCGACTGTTGTGTGGTTAAGCCCTATTCTTCCGTTTATTAATGACACAAAGGAAAATCTTCTGGGAATATTGGACTACTGCTATGAGGCAGGGGTGTACGGAATAATAAATTATGGCTTCGGCGTTACCATGCGAGAGGGTAACAGGGAATATTTTTATGCCGCTCTAGACAGATATTTTCCGGGGTTAAAAAATAGATATCAAAAGAAGTATGGACAAAGCTATGAGCTAAAAAGTGATAATCACGACTGCTTGATGCAGATGTTTTATAATGAATGTGAAAAAAGGGGAATACTAAGCGGGTTAGACGATGTACACAGGTATATTTCCACATTTCCTCAGGAAAAAGAACCGATTCAGTTAAGCTTGTAAAAGGAGTATATAAATATGGAATGGCATACGCTGTACACAGAGGCACATAAGCCCACATTTGAGGACATTGAACGGTATATCGGAGGAAACGGCAGGGCATTATGGCAGTCGCTTTTTGAATTTATGGAGACTGCATATAAGAGTAAACCTAAGATGACCTACAGTGGGTGTTGCGGTAAACCGGGCTGGAATGTAAAGTTTCAAAAGAGCGGACAGTCATTTGGTACGCTATATCCGGAAAAGGATGGCTTTTCTGTTTTTCTGGTTGTCAGCTACAAGCTGGAACCGGAGATGGAGCTAGTCAAGCAGGACATGTCCCCATGGATAAGAGAGCTTTATGAAAATGCCCCGGACTATATGAAGATGGGCAGATGGATGATGTTCAGAATAGAAAAACAGTCAGACCTAGAGGACTATCTAAGAATCTGTAAGGTTAAGCTTAAACCTAAGGCTGCATGACAATATGCACAAAATTATTTGGTGATAACGAGTATAATAGGCTTATTCAACAGTGAATAAGCCTATTAACTATCAAAAACTTAGCTGTAATACATTTTCTTATATGTTAAAAATAGATAGTTTATTGTAAGTATAGCATTAGAATTGTATGTTGATGTTTTTCTAAATCTGTGTTTAAATAAAGTCGGGCAGTTTAGCACAAATAATGTTACAGTAGAAAGTAATAAATGTGCAGATTGTCAAATCATACTATAAGGAGATAGAAAAATGAAGAAAGCTCAGGTTTTCAAGCTGGTCTTGTGTTTGGTGATTGCTTTGTCTGTTATGTCATCAATGGCCGCATGTAACGGCGGGTCGGGGTCTATATCAGACAGTCCGCAGAGCAAGGCGGGCGAATCCAAAACAGAATCGCAGTCCGGCGGTTCTTCCGGTATAAAGGTGACCCCTCCCGGTGAGTTCCCCATAGTTGAAACCCCAATGACACTGACTGCATTTGCATTGGTTCCCCCCACAACCTCATATACCAGTGATATTGCCAATAATGAGGCGATAAAGTTTTATGAGGAAAAGACTAATATTAAGCTTGAATGGGAGTTCTCGATCGGCAGTACCGAGGAGAATCAGCAGAAGCTGCAGCTAAAACTCATAAGCGGCAACTATCCCGATATATTCTTACATACTCCAATGGACAGAAACCTTTTAATGAACAGTGCAAAAGAGGGTATATTTATTGCACTAAATGATCTTATTGATACACAAACTGTACATCTAAAGAAATTATTTGAGGATAAACCGGCTATTAAGAACGGATATAAAGCAACAGACGGAAATATTTACGGTTTAGGTTATGTAACAGAGTACTATCACGGAACAGCACCCTATAAGCTGTGGATTTATCAGCCATGGTTAGACCAGCTAAAGCTTCCGATGCCAAAGACGACAGAGGAGTTCTACACCACTTTAAAGGCGTTTAAGGACAATAATCTGGGTATACCGCTATTGGCATGGAACTATCAGACGATGGTTACACCGTTTATTTACTATGACGGAACTAATACAATGGTGAATAATGACAAGGTTGATTTTGTCGGCGATAAGGAAGAGTTCAGAGAAGCGCTTAGATACATGAAGCGTCTTTATGTAGAAGAGTTAGTTCCCAAAGATATCTTTACAATGGATGATAACCAGAAGAGCTCTATCAAGAATAATCCTGAACCAAAGTTTGGTGCAATGGAGAACTTTGCACCCTATATCGACTACAGCAATCTACAGCTCGATTCTAACGGTTTTAGCTTTAATATTGTGCCAGTGCTTGAAGGTCCTAACGGAACTAAGCAGGTAGTTCAACGCGTATTCTCCTCTGTTCCGGAACGTTTTGCCATCACAAGCGCCTGCAAGAATCCCGAGGTAGCCATTCGCTGGGTTGACTGGCTGTATTCCTTTGAGGGACTAGGTTACATGCACTATGGTCCGCAGCTTGAATCTCAAGGCAATCTAGACCATTACGGTTGGTATCTGCCCAAGGACGGCGATGTGGACATAAACGGAAACAAACCGTTGTGGGGTAATGTTCAGCTGTCACCGGATCATGCAAACTATAATCCTAACTTCGGCTGCGGACTACAGGTTATTCCTTGGTTCATGCCTTTAGAGATGCATACCGGTATGGTTGCAATGAAGGACAGCCCGCAGACCAAGGGAGAGTCACAAATCTATCGTGCAACAGAGCAGATGGAGCCCTATAAGGCTAACCTCAGTGTTCCCGCTTTCTTCATGTCGGAAGAGGGGTCTGCAAAGATAAGCTCTTTGAAAACACCGCTTAATGAGCTGGTCAAACAGGCTGCTGCTGAATTTATCACCGGTGTTCGCGACCTCGATAAGGACTGGGATGCATATGTCAATGAGCTTAAAGCTCTAAGCCTTGACGAATATGTGCAGACCTTGAATGCCGAGTACAAGAGCTTCCTAAAAAATGCTAATTAATGTAACCCCCCTATAACCCCATAAATGGCAAAAACCTAGCTGTACAATACCTGTACAGCTAGGTTAAGCCGCTAAAGGAGTACATTGCATGAATAGTGTGTTAACAAGGAAAGCGGACAAAGTAAGCTTTTCAAGCGGGACGAAGAGAAAGAGCGGTTTTGTCAAGCTATTAGCTAAAAACTGGCAGCTTTTGGCAATGATCATACCTCCGATGATATTCGTGATAATATTCGCCTATTATCCCATGTACGGTGCGCAGATTGCTTTCAAGAATTTCAGCCCTGTAAAAGGTATCGAGGGAAGCTCGTGGGTGGGTTTTGACAACTTTACAGCGTTTATGGGTTCACCTGTATTTTTCAAGTTGCTTTATAATACATTTGCCTTGAACATTCTAAACCTAATAGTCGGGTTTCCGTGTCCTATAATATTAGCATTGTGCTTAAACCAGATGAAGCGTCAAGGCTATAAAAAGTTTATTCAGACCGCCGCCTACATACCGAACTTTATTTCTATCGTTGTTATTGTAGGTATTATGAAGCAGCTATTAAGCCCGTCTGTTGGTATTGTAAACCAGCTTATTGCCATGACAGGCGGCACAACGATTGACTTTTTTGGACGTCCGGACATGTTTCGCTCGCTCTACGTCATTTCGGGTGCGTGGCAGAGTATGGGATGGAACTCTATTATCTATTTCTCTGCACTCTCCTCTGTCAGCCCGGAGCTGCACGAGGCAGCGCTCATTGACGGTGCAAACCGTATAAGACGCGTATGGCATATCGACCTCCCCGCAATCCAACCGACAATAATAGTGCTGTTCATAATAAATCTGGGTGGTATGGCACGGACAGGTATTGATAAGGTGCTTTTGATGCAAAGTCCGCTCAACATGTCCACATCCGAGGTTATAGACACATATGTGTATAAGATGGGTATTGGTTCACAAGCGGGACAGTTGGGTTACTCCACCGCAGCAGGTCTTTTTCAATCGCTTATTGGATTCTTGCTCATTATCGGGGTTAACTATCTGTCCAAGAGATATTCTGATACTTCATTGTGGTAATGAGACACCGGTAATATATCTTTATGAAAGGTGGGAAGCGGGCAGTGCGGTTCTTACTTTAGAACTATGCTCCAGAAATGAGTAAACAAAAGAGTATTCGTTTAGGTATGGACGATAAGGTCTTTATGATAGTCATATATATATCGGCAACCATTCTGCTTTTAGCTGTCTTATACCCGGTAATATTCGTTGTGAGCGCCTCCTTTTCCAGTCCGTCTGCTATTATTGACGGCAAGGTCTGGCTTTTTCCGGTGAGATTTACGCTTATCGGATATGAGAACTGTCTTAAATATAATGACATATTTATGGGGTTTCGCAATTCGTTCCTGTATGTATTGGGAGGAACCTCACTTAGCCTTGTCATGACTATTCTTGCGGCATATCCTTTATCGAGAAAGGATTTCTTTCTTAAAAATCCATTGATGCTGTTTTTTGCATTTACCATGTGGTTTTCGGGCGGATTAATCCCAAGCTACCTCTTAATTAAAAATATCGGGCTTCTCAATAACCCGCTTGCAATAATTCTTCCTAGCGCGATCAGTGTCTATAATGTTATTATC
>CAYSTR010000203.1:0-5514 GCA_964433745.1 uncultured Oscillospiraceae bacterium
GATTTTTCCGGCTGCAAGACAAACGGAGATTTCAGTGATGTAATCGAGACTGGTAAAGCTGTCATCGTTTTGTATCCCAAAGGATCTGTTTACACTATCACTAATGTGTCAAATGTCGGATTTGATACTCACACAAAGGATATTATGGTTGATTGGATGCGGTTTAACGCCCCATTTGTGGTGCGCGGTGCGGTGATTGGTGTGGACGGATTAAAAAGGATTATGACGCGCTCCGTGCTTGCTTTAAGCGGTCGGACAAACCTTGATTTTGTATCCTCGAGAGAACAGGCACTGGAGGTATTGTGCAGATAAATTTTTATAGACAATGTATAGGCTGTGGGGCAGGTGACAAAAGACCTGTTCTTACACAATGAGGTTTAAACCTGCAATTTATGGGGAATAAACACTAATAGTTTATTTTTGTTTTATTGGGAGGGTTTATGGAAAAATCAAAAAAGAAGCTAACACGCTCCAAAATCATACTGCTATCTATTGCCGCATTGGCAGTGGCAATGACAGCTGCATTTTTTATCTATGTCTCTGACTACTACAAAGCGGACGAGACAGCAACTGCGGTTATGGCAAGTGAGAGCTTGATACGCACAGAGGGTAATATTACGATTCTCTCACCGTCCAATAAAAGCGATACCGCATTGATTTTTTATCCCGGTGCAAAGGTGGAGCATCTGGCATATCTTCCTATCCTAGAAAAGCTGAGGAAAAACGGTATTACCTGTGTGCTTGTTAAAATGCCCTTTAACATGGCGGTCTTCGATGTAAACGCAGCAGATAGTGTTTTTGATAAGCTGCCTGAAATAAAGAACTGGTATATAGGCGGTCATTCCATGGGTGGTGCAATGGCAAGCGATTACGCCTCAAAACACAAGGACAATATAGAGGGGTTAATTCTTTTAGGTGCATACATCTACGGAGATTATCCCCCCGCAAACGCACTGACTATCTATGGTACATTCAACTCAAACCTTGAAAAGAATATAGACTATACCGAAAACATCGTTATTATTGAAGGCGGCAACCACGCGCAGTTCGGTAACTACGGCAAGCAAAAGGGAGATCCCGATGCTACAATAAGCACAGAGGAACAACAGGACATTGCTGTAGAAGCGATATTGCGTTTTATTAATAAGGTATGATGTCCGTCTGCTTTGGTACATGGTTCGGACACATATTCGTAATGTGATATCAAAGATGCAGACAACTTGAATAAGCCCCATCAAATATGCGAAGGCATTACCCTCAAACGGTATCGTTCTTATTATCAAGCATCCCAATCCTACAGCTTTCTATAGCTATTTTCGTTGTAGTAGTAAACGATTGTGATTAATGATACCCCTAAACATTAAATTAACATAAAAAACGTTATAATAAAAATGGGGGTGATAAAATGCGAATACTGATAATCGAGGATAATAAAGAATTGGCTCTTGTCGTAAAAGAAGGATTAATAAAAGCAAGCTTTACCGTTGACCTTTCTTTCACAGGTTGTGATGGTGAAGAAAAAGCATTTGTCAATGAATACGATGTAATACTGCTTGATTTAAACCTCCCTGACAAGGACGGTCTTACGGTGCTGCGATTTTTAAGAAGTGAAAACATTATTACCCCCATTATCATTATTACGGCCCGAAACGAGGTCGAACAAAGAGCACAAGGCTTAAATGACGGGGCTGACGATTATATCGTCAAGCCCTTTGAAATATTGGAGCTGACCGCACGAATAAACGCTATGACAAGGCGGTTTTACGGCAGAGCAAAAGCTGAAATTGTGGTTGGCAGTTTACACATAAATCCCGGGACGAGAAGAGCGTTTTACAATGATGAGCTTATCAATCTATCTGCAAGGGAGTTTGACATACTCGAATATGTAGCAAGCTGCTCTCCTGCTGTCGTGTCGGGCGAACAGATTGCCGAGCACGTTTACGATGAGTTTTACGACTCTTTTTCATCTGTTTTGAGGGTGCATATATCTAATTTGAAAAAGAAGCTCAGAGCGGTCATCGGCAAGGAGATGCTGCAGACGATAAAAGGAAAAGGTTATTATATATGCGACGAGTAAATCTAAAGATAACCTTAACCATAATGCTCTACTCGCTGTTTATGACCGCTTGCCTGCTTACAGGATTGTTTTTGTTTGTAAATCTATCTAAGCCGCAAGACCTACCAAATGAACATGAGGTATTGTTTTATGCGGATAATGGCAGCTTGTTAAACGGTGTAACAGGCGGCGAAATTAAGGTAGATATTAATTCATCGGTAAATATGACCCAACTTGATGCTTTTTACAAAGAGCAGTTTACTCGCTATATACCTGTTGGTGTCATAATTATTTGTGTTTTTGTTTTCATTACCTCAATGGCTTTGTGGTTTATACTAAAAGTAATATATAAAGGGCAGCTTACAGGCATATCAAGTCAGCTAAAGCGAATTGAACTTGATATGCCTTTTGATATAGCCGGTCAGCCGCTGGAATGTGAGTTTCAAGGTATTATTGATAAGCTAAATCGTTATTTTAACGATTACAAGCGGCTTAACTCATACATTACCCACGAGCAGAAAAACGGTCTTGCACTGCTTAGAGCAAAGCTTGAAATACGCGGCGATACAGAGCTTGTAAAAAGCATAGACAGCATTTCCAGTAGCATAGATGATATTTTGACAATCAGCCAGTCTAAAGAAAATGTTAATCTTTCTCCTGTAGACTTGGCTCTTGTCTGCGCAGAAGCCTGTGATGAATACAAAAAGGTCTACCCATCGATTACTTTCTGCTTTGATGAGGATGATGATAATACTATATTGGCAAAAGAAATATGGCTTTACAGAGGGGTTTGCAATCTGATCGACAACGCTATTAAGTATGGCAATGGCGGTGAGATAGCTGTCACCGTATCTCAAAAACAAGATAGCGTAATTATTACCGTGTCGGATAACGGCATTGGCATTGAGCCCGATTTAATAGAGCAAATTTTTAACGATAATTTCCGCATATCACAGCTCAAAAAGAACGGTTATGGTATCGGACTATCTCTTGTCCGGCATGTTTGCGACTTATGTGGTGGTCTTTGCTATGTTGACAGCAAGGTAGGTGTCGGCTCAACATTTTATTTGGTGTTCCCCTATAGCTCTTAACTTTAGATTAACAATGAAATTGCTATACTTTTGTGGTAAGTTAAAATGAGCTTACTACAAAGGAGGAACGAAATGTATATTATTAAAAATGCGTGGAAAAACCTATTCCGCAACGCAGGGCGCAACCTGTTAATTGGCGTTATCCTGTTTGGGATTATTGCGGCTTCGGTGGTTGGTATCGCAATAAACGGTACAGCAGGAAAAATGATTAACGAATACAAGAGCCGTTTCGGAACAAAGGTTGTGTTATCGCCAGACATTAAGAGGTTTCGAGAGCTTGGAGGCAATATCGAGGGCTATACGCTGACGAGCGATATGCTTATGAAATTTGCGGAGTCACAGTATGTAAAATCCGCCGACTTTATGAATGAAGCAGGTGTATGTGCTGTAGATTTCAAAGAGATGGACAGCGAGGTCACAGGCGGCAGTCAGAGCTTTGGCGGAAACGGCGGTGAAGAGGTTGGCTTCCCCACAGCAAAGCTAAAAGGCTATTCATCCCCCCACCTTATTCCCGAATTTGAGAACGGAACAAGAAAGGTTATTGACGGTAAAATGTTTACCGAAAAAGGTGAATGTATCATTTCTGAGGATTTAGCAGTTAAAAACAACTTATCGGTGGGCGATACCGTCACGGTAAAATGGGTACAGCCGATAAACGGTCAGCAGCTTACATTAAAGGTTGCCGGAATATTCTACGATACTACGCCATCCCACGGTACTTACGGCGATGACATTCAGTTTCCATACCTCAACAGGAGGAATGAAATTCTTTCAAGCTTTGATACAATCCAGAGCAGTTTCCCATTTTCAGAGGTTAGTGTTTCGTACTATATAGGTTCGCCGAACGATGTGTCTGCTTTTGAAGATGAAATGAAAGCAAATGGCTTACCCGATACCTTTTATGCCAATGCAGACACCAAGGCATATCAAAAGATTGTTGCCCCTGTAGAGAATCTACGCAGTATGGCAACCACATTTTTAGTGGTAATACTAATACTCGGTTCGGCGATATTAATTTTGATGTCTTTTATGGCAATAAGAGAACGCAAATATGAAATTGGTGTGCTTAGGGCGATTGGTATGAAAAAAGGTAAGGTCATCGCAGGATTTATTACAGAAATCCTTATAATCACTGCATTTTGCCTTGCTATTGGCATCTTTACAGGCAATATGGTTTCAAGTGGTGTCGGTAAATATATGCTGAAGCGGCAAACACAAATTATATCGTCAGAGCAACAAGGCGGTATGCAAAACTTCGGTAGAATTGATGCGTTTTCCGATGTTCCGGAGCAAACAACCGACATTACTAATGATTTTAATGTTTCGCTTGACAGCCGCTCTATTTTGCCAATTGTTGTTATCTCGCTAATTTTAGCAGGTATTGCAAGCATTGCAGGTATTAGTGCTGTCATTAAACACGAGCCTATGAAGATACTTTCTGAAAGAGGTTAAGACTATGCTTACACTAAATAATGTTTCTTATCGATATGAAAATACCAAAAGGCTCACCTTAAACGGCGTGAATGGCGAATTTCAAATAGGTAAGCTGTATGCTATTATAGGCAAATCGGGTTCGGGAAAAACCACATTACTCTCTATGCTTTCTGGGCTTGATACGGCAACAAACGGCGATATTATTTATGGCTGTAATAATCTTCGTGAGCTTGACCGTGACGCATACAGGGCAAAGAGCATTGGGGTAATATTTCAAGGGTATAACCTACTGACAAATGCTACGGCGATTGAAAACATCTTGTTTTCGATGGATATAAGCGGTAGCCGTGAAAAAGACAGAAAAGGGTATGCGTATTTTTTATTAGAACAGCTCGGAATCGATTATGAAACGGCAAATAGAAAAATACTCAAGCTATCTGGCGGTGAACAGCAACGGATAGGCATTGCCCGTGCATTGTCTCACAACCCCAAAATTATCATTGCGGACGAACCGACCGGTAATCTTGATTCTGAAACCGAGCAGGGAATTATGGAGATATTCGTAAAGCTTGCCCATGAGCAAAGCAAATGCGTGATTATCGTTACTCACTCAAAAAAAGTATCGTCTTATGCCGATGAGGTGAGGGGTATTGCTGATGGGAAGCTGTTGTTTATTAAGTAGGGAAGATGGGTTAATTGGAAAAACCATTGATAAAGCTTTGAGCCGGAGAAATGGATGGCAACATTCAAGTCTTCGGCTCTATTATTGTTTCGGTAAGGAAATACGGCTAAGAACGATACGAGAAAAACAAAATATTATAGATACTACTGTTCAGAACTCAGCTTCGCAATACATAAAACATTTCCTGGACAAATACTGTATAGTATTTTAAATTCTCCGTTTAGTCATCATCTTGCAGGGCATCGTAACCC
>CAYSTR010000204.1:0-5505 GCA_964433745.1 uncultured Oscillospiraceae bacterium
TAGGTATAGTCGGCGAATCGGGCTGCGGCAAGACGCTCTCGTGCTATTCCACAATGGGACTGCTCCCCAAGGCGGCAAAGCTTACAAGCGGTGAGATACTGCTTCATAAAAAAGACGGCAAAGTCATTGATATAGCAAAAGAAGAGCGGGATTCCGAGAATCTTTTGGCTATTCGAGGCAGTGATATGTCCATCATATTTCAAGAACCGATGGCGGCCATAAGCCCGCTCTATACTATGTCAAAGCAGATTGTAGAGGCTATCCGCGTACATAATAAGGACATAACAAAAGAAAAGGCTAAAGAGAAAGCGGTGGAACTGTTCCGTCTTGTGGGTATCCCCGATGCCGAGAGACGAATAAACGACTATCCCTTTCAGTTCAGCGGCGGTATGATTCAGCGTGCAATGATAGCGATGGCGTTATCATGTCAGCCGAGACTGCTCATAGCCGACGAGCCGACCACAGCGCTTGACGTAACAATACAGGCACAGGTGCTCATGCTCATACGCAAGATGCAGAAAGAGCTGGGAATCGCCCTCATCATGATTACGCACAACATGGGTATTATCGCCCACATGGTGGATAGGATATACGTCATGTATCTCGGTTCAGTCGTGGAGGAGGGGTATGTAAAGGATATTTTTGCCGACCCCAAGCACCCGTATACCCAAGGTCTCTTAAAGTCTATCCCCAAGCTGAATACCGATGTGGAAAGGCTTTCGTCCATCCCGGGTACAGTCCCCAACGGATTTGATCTGCCCGACGGATGCCCCTTTAACACGCGTTGCGACAGATTCATAAAGGGAGTGTGCGACAAGCAGAAGCCGGGTATGACCGATCTCGGAAACGAGCACAGGGTAAGCTGTCTTTTGTACAAGGAGGGGGATAAAGAATGAGCGAGCAATCAAAACCGTTACTGCAAATCCAAAACCTAAAGAAATACTACCCTGTCAAGAGCCGGTTTCAAAGCTCCGGTGGTGCGGTTGTACGCGCGGTTGATGATATCTCCTTTGAGGTGTACCGCGGCGAGGTACTGGGACTGGTGGGAGAGTCCGGCTGCGGCAAGACCACGACCGCCCGCATGATTACGCGTGCCATAGACCCCACCTCCGGCAAGATACTCTTTAATAAAGACGGTAAGGTCATAGATATTGCCTCCGAGCCGGAGAAACGCTTGAAAGAGGTTCGCCGAGATATCCAGATGATATTTCAAGATCCTTATTCATCTTTAAGCCCGCGTATGTCGGTGTACAATATTATAAGCGAACCGATGGAGTGCGCCGGTATAGGGCTTTCGGAGCGCAAGGAGCGCGTAAGGGAGCTTATGGAGATGGTGGGTCTTAATCCCGAATACATAAGCCGCTACCCCCACGCATTTTCCGGCGGTCAGCGTCAGCGTATCGGTATCGCAAGAGCTCTAGCCCTGCGCCCGGCGTTGGTTCTGGCAGACGAGCCGGTATCTGCGCTAGATGTGTCCGTTCAAGCACAGATACTCAATCTTATTAAGGATTTAAAAGAGAAGCTAGGCACAACATATCTGTTTATAGGTCATGACCTGGGAGTGGTACGGTATATATGTGATCGTATCGGCGTCATGTACATGGGGAGAATTGTTGAGCTGTGTGATGCTAAGTCCCTGTTTGACAATCCATTGCATCCATACACCGAGACGCTGCTCAAAGCCGTCCCCGATGCCGATCCCGACCAGAAATGGATGGAGGATGAGGATACACCGTCCGAGATACCGGCGGCTAAAACCCTCACCGCTGTAGGGTGCGCATTTACTCCTAGATGTAAGTACAGGTGCGAACGCTGTGAAAAGGAGACCCCTGTACTGCGTGAGGTAGAAACAGACGGAATTAAAAGATTGGTGGCATGTCATAAATGAAGCGACTAAAGCCGCAGGATCAAGGCGTCATGAAGCTGCACAATACGAAGATTGTACTCGATCTCATAAGACAGCGCCGCCCGATTTCACGCGTGGAGCTGGTCAAGTATTCTAGGATGAGCCCGGCTTCTATTACGCGTATTGTGAGCGAGCTAATCGGGATAGGGCTTGCCTGTGAGATTGAATCGGTCTCAAACGGGCTGGGAAGAAACGCTGTTATGCTCGATATTGTTCCCGATGCGTTTTATACTGTGGGTATACATCTTGATTCTAAGGTAACACGGCTGTGTCTTGCCAACTTCTTCGGTGAAGCTGTCGTTCGGGATGATATAAGGATGCCGGAGGGACAGATAAATATTGAGGAAACAGTTAAGCTCATAAGCTCGCATCTGTCTGCCCTAATTGAGCAAAGCGGTGTCAAGAGGGAGCGAATTATTGGTGCGGGTGTCGGTACAGTCGGTATTGTTGATGTGTCTAATGGAATATTGGGTTTTGCCCCGCAGCTCCACTGGAACGACGTACCATTAGAAAGGCTCTTGCGTGAAGCAATCGGGCTTCCGGTGGTTATAGACAACGACATGAAGACCGCCGCACTGGGAGAAGCGGTGCTCACTGGGATGTATCATGAACCGCTTGCTTTTCTGGGTATCGGAACAGGTGTCGGCTGTGCAATGCTTAACATAGATGAGCTTTACCGAGGCACAATAAACGGTGCGGGAGAGATAGGTCATATTGTAGTGAATCCGTCGGGAATTAAGTGTGAATGCGGAAACTACGGGTGTCTGCAGACCTATCTTGCAGAATGGGCGCTTTTAGAACGTGCACGGCAGTTCAGACCCGGTATATCCGCCGCAAAGGAGCTGTTTGATGCATATTCCGAGGAAGAGGACTGGGCAATCACGATAATAGGTCAAGCGGCGGATCATGCGGCAGTGGCGCTGTGTAACATTGTGTGTATGTACAATCCATCCTACATCGTCGTAGGGGGAGAGCTGATAGAGACCTATCCTGTCCTCTTTGAGCTGACCATGAAAAAGTTTCGCAGAATGGTGTATGCCCCCTTGAAAAACAGCATTAGGGTGTTAAGGTCACAGTCGCAGGGACTGGCGACTCTGATAGGCAGTGCCATCCTTGCGCAGTATACCTTTATTGATAAGAATCTATCTCCAAATCAAGAAATAAAGTGAGATAAAAAAATGAATACAGTCTTGCGCAACGAATGTCTTGTCACGGCATTTACCAATCCTCAAAACGGTTCATCGCCCATGTGGTGCTACGGCACCCCCGTTTTTTATCGGGATGGGGATAAGCTTTATGCGACTGTCCCCGAGACGGGTGACGGAGTACTGCCTACATGCAACACGCGCATGTGCATATACCGTTATGAGAGCGGAAGATGGGAGCGGATATATGTAAACCCTGTGTTTGACCAGCGCGAGCCGTGTCCGGTTGCCAATCTGGGAGACGGAAGGCTTTTAGTCTCCATAAACCCATGTGTTGCACCCTTTCGATTCAACAGCGAAAAGACGGCGGCTATGTACTACTGCGAGCCGTATCTTCTTGAATTTAAGCCCGAAAAGAGCATGTTCCCGGACATAATAAAACCCCAGTGGGACATGAGCTGGCCGTTTACAGATCACTCATATAGAGGTATAGCGGCAGACAGGGAGCGGGGGGACATCTTCCTTGTAAATATCGAGGGATTTCTGTGGCGTGAGGGATATAAAGGCAGACACCACTTTGCATTCTCGGATAAAAAAGAAGGATTTATAAAAAGCGGGACTATCGAGTTCCCGAGACGCGCATGTTATCCGGCGCTGGCACTCAAAAACCGTGCGGCATATATGATGGTCACAAGTGATATTGACGAGCCTAACGAGGAATGGATGCAGTATAAGCGCGAGTTTACTGGTGTCGAATGGGACTTTGATTTCAGACAGCTCTATTTTACATACACAGACGATATTGTAAATAAGCCATTTTGCGAGCCTATTTATGTTGAGGATGTGGATTCTACCGCCGGTCATATAAGGCATCTTGATATGCATGTGGACGAAGACGGCACAGCGCATCTACTCTATATAAGAAAGAACGTCTGGAAGCCGTTCATGCGTGATAAATTTTTTCCAGATCTTCCTTTGACAGTATCCCTTATGTATGCTAAAATAAGAGACGGCGAGCTTGTGGAAAAGAGGGAGATAATCTCCTGTAGGGAGGACAAAAACGGTCGCTTTACCGCCTCCGGCAATCCCAACGGATCCAAAACCGGGGGAGACAGCTTTAAAACAAACGATCCAATGCCCGACTGCGGCGGCTTTTATACCTCCACCGACGGAACTCTCTTCATTACCTACTATTCTTGCATGATAAACGAGGACGATAAGAGAATATCTGGAAACTATATAGTACGTGCAGACGCCGGAGAGACGGTCAAACTGCCGCTTACAGAGCCGATGAAGCTGTTTTTTACAGCCAGTGAGCGAAACGGTTCTACCCGCTCGGACATTCTTGACCTGTTTGGTATTCTAGAAAACGGCAGGGATGAGATTAGTTATGCGGCTGTACAGTTAAGCTAGGGGAGGGGTTAACATGGACGATACCCGAAAGAGCAGTTACTATAATGAGCTGTCAGAGTATTTTGAACAGCTTAGTATTATTGACACGCATGAGCATCTGTGGTCGGAAAAATACCGTCTATCGGTAAAACCGGACTTTTCCATGCTGTTTATGCAGTACTGTGTAGGCGATTTGGTTTCGGCGGGTATGGAGCGTACAGACGAATTTACTGCATTTGGGCTCTCTGTCGAGGAGAAATGGCGTTTGTTTGAGCCTTATTACCCCATGATAAAAAACGGCAGCTACGCGAGAGCGGCTCGTATTGCCATGGAAAAATATTATGGTGTAAGAGATCTTACCTGTCTTGAGGATGCTGCCTTGGTCTCCCAGCGTATGGAGAGTGCTAATAAAGAGGGGCTTTATAAAAAGATTCTTGTGGACGACTGTCACTTTAAATCTGTTTTCTTGTTTACTAATGAAAACTTTGATAAGAAATATTATAATGCGGTTTTTGCTGTAGACCACCTGTTTTTACTCAACAGCTGGCGTTCGCTTGATAATGTAAAAAAGGAAATAGGCAGTGTATGTACTAATCTTGCTGATTATGAAAAAGCCGTTTTCGAGTATTTTAAGCATCTCATGGAGAGGGATAATATCAGCGGCTTAAAGTTTGTAATGGCTTATTACCGTACGCTCAAGGTTCAGAGCGTTCCATTTCACAAGGCGGACGAGGTATACGCAAAGCTTTTGTCGGATGCCTATCTCTCACCATCTAACGAAAAAACCCTTTCGGCAGACGAATCCTTTGTGCTTCAGGATTATCTTATAAACCGTTTTTTGGAGTTTGCACAGGAGCTTAACCTGACGGCGGTGTTTCATACGGGAATTCAAACCGGTAACCGAAACAATCCGTCAAACGCACACCCGGAGAATCTCTGGAATCTCTTCTCAAAGTTTAGCGGTGTGCGGTTTGTACTTTTACACTGCGGACTTCCGTGGATTGAGGAAGCGGGGCTGTTAGCTAAGTATTTCCCCAATGTTATGCTGGATATGGCATGGGT
>CAYSTR010000205.1:0-5475 GCA_964433745.1 uncultured Oscillospiraceae bacterium
AGCTTATCCGCCAACGGATCCATAAGCTTCCCGAAATCGGTAATAAGCCCGCGTTTTCTAGCTATTGCCCCATCCAGAAGATCGGTAAACGACGCTCCAGCAAACAAAAGTAGCGCTATAGTATAGCCAAAGGGCGAGAAAACAGTTCCCGCCTCCGCAAACAAAACAGCCGCAATAAAAAGCGGTATAAGACAAATTCTCAGCATAGTAAGCTTATTAGGTAAGTTCATGTAAAACCTCTTAATGCGAGCAGTTTTTCTCTATTAGTTCTTTGCCTTTAGTATACCAATAAGGTCATGGTCTAGTATCTCGTCTATGATAACATTCACAAAGCTGCCTATGGGAAGCTTTGTGCCCTTTGGTGCGGTAAAGAAAATCTTGCCGTCAATGTCGGGGGCGCGGGATACGTCCCGTCCGAAGAAGCAGCCGCCAAGACGGTCAAAGCCCTCGGTCACCACCAGAAGCTCCTGCCCGATAAGCGCATTGTCCCGCTCCTCGGCTATCTCTGCGGCTATATCCATAATGCGCTCGACCCGCCGTGCGGTTATGTCGCTGTCAATCTGTCCGTCCATGGAAAAGGCGGGTGTGCCCTCCTCCGGTGAGAATGCAAATGTGCCAAGACGGTCAAACCTCACATCCCGCACAAACGTACACAGCTGTGAAAAATCGTCCTCGTTCTCCCCCGGAAAGCCGCACATCAAGGTCGTGCGAAGCGTTATACCGGGTACGAGCTTACGTATCTTCAAAAACAGTGCCGTCAGTTCCGCCACATCCCCGCGCCGGTTCATGGCGGCAAGTACCCGTCCGCTGGCGTGCTGAACAGGGATATCCAGATATTTAGCCACCTTGGGTTCGTCTTTTATAACCTCTAAAAGCTCATCCGTGACGCGCTCGGGGTAGCAGTATAAAAGGCGAATCCACATCACATCCAGCTTTGAAAGCTCCCTTAAAAGCTCTGGCAGCATAAGCCTTCCGTATATGTCCTCACCGTAGCGCGTTGTATCCTGCGCCACGAGTATTAGCTCCTTTACGCCCCTGTCTGCAAGCGTTTTGGCCTCGTCTATGACGCTCTCCATCGTCCGGGAGCGGAAGCCGCCGCGTATGCCGGGTATGGCACAGTAGGAGCAGCAGTTGTCGCACCCCTCCGCAACCTTAAGATATGCATATATGGGCTGATTTATAATTAAACGCTCACCCTCCAGCGGCAGTCCTTTTTTTTCGGGAGTCACAAGTACACGCCGTCCCGCCCACACGTCAGACACAATCGAGACAATGTCGCCGTTTGCACCAATCCCCACTATACCGTCCACCTCGGGCAGATCCTTTGCTATATCCCCGCCGTACCGCTCGGACAGACAGCCTGTCACAATAAGCTTTGCTATCTTACCCTCGTTTTTCAAGAGACTAAGCTCTAATATCTCGTCTATGGCCTCCCGCTTTGCATCGGTAATAAAGCCGCAGGTATTTATTATGCACACATCGCTGTCCGCCGGGTCGGGCACTATCTCATGTCCCGCCGCTTTTAGCTTGGCCAGCATTATCTCCGCGTCCACCTGGTTTTTCGGGCACCCCAGCGGTACCAGTCCGATCTTAGGCAGCATATGTACTCCTTTAATGAATAGGTTTTCTTATATTGTATACGTTCACAGAGGAAAAATCAAGGGGAATTATGTGAATGAGAAAATTTTGTACAATTTTTATTCTTTTTCTTTGTATGTTAGAGGGAGGATATAACGTAACGGGCGGGATAAACCCGCCCGCCGCTCCTATTCCTCGACCTCTACGTCCACCTCAACCTCCGGACGTTTAAACGGCTCGGGGGTTTTCTTTTTCATTGCCGCCAGCTTGTCCGCCATGAGCCTTATCTCGTTTTCCAGCTCCTGCATTAGCTCCGGATGCTCCCGCAGATACTCCTTTGTATTGTCGCGCCCCTGTCCCAGTCTCGTCTCCTTGTAGCTGAACCATGCTCCCGACTTATTAATTATCTCAAGCTTCACACCCAAATCCAGTATCTCACCCTCATGGGATATGCCGCGACCGTACATGATGTCAAACTCTGCTTCCTTAAAGGGAGGTGCAACCTTGTTCTTTACGACCTTACATTTGACGCGGTTACCCACCAGCTCCGTACCGTTTTTCAGCTGCTCGATACGGCGCACATCCAGACGCACACTGGAATAGAACTTGAGCGCCCGCCCGCCCGGGGTGGTCTCGGGATTGCCGTAGGACACGCCAATCTTCTCTCTCAGCTGGTTTATAAATATCGCCACGCACTGGCTCTTGGACACGACAGCCGTCAGCTTTCTTAGAGCCTGTGACATGAGCCTCGCCTGCAAGCCCACATGTGTGTCGCCCATCTCACCCTCAATCTCGGCTTTAGGCACCATCGCCGCCACCGAGTCTATGACTATGACATCTATAGCACCGGAACGTATAAGCGCCTCGGTAATCTCCAGCGCCTGCTCCCCTGTGTCGGGCTGTGAGACAAGAAGCTCATCGATGTTCACACCCAGAGCGGCGGCGTAGACCGGGTCAAGTGCGTGCTCTACGTCAATAAATGCCGCCTCGCCCCCCGCCTTTTGCGCTTCTGCCACAATATGCAGTGCAACCGTCGTCTTACCCGACGATTCGGGTCCGTATATCTCCACAATTCTGCCCCGCGGCACTCCCCCCACACCCAGTGCCGTATCCAATGCGATTGAGCCAGTCTTGACCGATGCAACATTCATGCTGGCATTTTTTCCCAGAAGCATTACCGCGCCCTTGCCAAACTGCTTCTCTATCTGCAATATTGCAGTTTCTATCGCCTTTTTCTTATCTACCATCTTTTTTCTCCCATTAATCCTCTAGTATATATTTTAGCCACTGCTTATAAGTGCTAAGTTCAAAGGGCGGCATACCCAGAATGTAGTGGTTCTTATACCTTTCACCACCCATCTCCCAATGAATAAGGTAGAGCTTGTGCGCTCCGTGAGACACCCTTATCCGCGACAGCAGAGTAGCACAGTTTGCATCGGCGCAAAACTCCCCGCTATCCACCTTTTCCCCGCTTTGTACCTCCGTGACGATGTAACTGCCCCTTTGCTCGCACAATGTGTCGTTTACCGCATAGAGGTTACAGTGCCAGTCGGACGGATCGTCCATCATGAGGCATATGTGCTGCTGTGACCGCTTTATGTAGTGATATGCAAGCTTCTTTTGCAGATAGTAGTCCACCACCGCGTCCGAGAACTGCGGCCAGCCATCCAACATGTTCCACCAGATAAGCCCTGTCATGTGCGGTGCTATTCGTGCGTGCTCGATAAAGGATTTCTTAGCCTCTGCCTGTGAAATCTGCGAAGCCAGAATAAAATCGTCCATATCCTTTGGCACACAGCCAAAAAGCTCGGCGGTCTGATTGCTCATGAGTGCCACACGATAGGCATACGGACCGTCAAACCCCACAGGGTCTGTGCAGTGCGTAATCCATTCGTCATTATCCTCCGGCGGCCAGAGCTTACCAGGGGAGATAAACCGCTCAATCGAGCTTTTGTCGGTACAGCCGTGATAGCCTGTCTCGCTGACAAAATGAGCAGGACTGTTCCTGTAGAAGCCCGACTTATAATAGTCCCGCGGACCCCAGAGGTGCTGTTCGGGCGCAATGCTAACATCGCCGCACCGGAATGCTTCCTCAGACAGATAGGGAGAGGAGGGCAGATAGGGGCGAAACGGATCATGTGCCGCCAGAGCGTCGGGGATAACGCGGCGGGTGAGCTGATTTTTAGCCGGGTCAAGCCCCGAACGGAAGTATCCCACAACATCGCACTCGTTGTCGCCGCTCCAGAGAATAATCGAGCAGTGACCGCGAAGCTTACGGACTATGCTCACCACCTCATCGTGTACGCGGCAGAGAAACTCTTCATTTTGCGGGTATATGGCACAGGCAAAGGAGAAATCCTGCCAAACCATTATCCCGCGCCGGTCACACTGCTCAAAAAAGGCGTTATCCTCATAGACGTTGCCGCCCCATGTACGCAGAATGTTACAATGGGTGTCGCTAAACATTGAAAGCGCCGTTTCATACCTCTCACTGTCGCGGCTGTGCAGCATATCTAAGGGCACCCAGTTCGAGCCCTTGCAGTATACAGGCACATTATTCACATAAAACTGAAAGCATCCCGACCTGCCGTCGGTCACGTCCGAGCGTTCAAGCCTTACTGTGCGGATACCCACAGACCGCTTGATTTCGTCTATCACCGCACCGTTCCTTTTAAGTGTGATTGTCACATCATAGAGGTTTGGCACACCATAACCATTCGGCCACCAGAGCATGGGATTATCAATGGTAAAGTCACAAATCCCCTTGGGAAACATAAGTCTTTCGGTATGGGAAAATGCAGAACCGCCGCACACTCCGTTTAGCTCCAGTGTGATACCTCGTGTATCGGGGTTAGGCAGTGTAATATCAAACACCAACCTCATTTGGGCACTCTTGCCCACCTTTGGGGTGTCCTTTAGAGCCAGCGCCGCAAGGTATACATCGGCGATATATGAGGCGGGGCGCACCTCTATCGTCACATCCCGCCACAGACCCGCCGACACACAGCGGGGCATAATATCCCAGCCGTAGACGTGGGGGGCTTTCCTGATGTGAAGCGCCTCATAACCGCCCGCCAGCGCAAAGCAGGCTGCCTCTACCGGATAGTCACACGCGGCATACAGCGCCGAATAGATGCGGATGGTAATCTCGTTCTCTCCGTCTATAAGCTCGTCCGTCACATCAAGGCAGTGCTCGATAAGGGCGTTTGCGGAATCATATTTATATATGATTCCGCAAACGCCCTTATCGAGCACTGCCTTGATAAGGGCGTTTGCGGAATCATATATAAATATGCCGTTTAGGTAGTAATCGGCGATACAATCCACCCCGCCGAAACAAAGGAATACGCGCTCACCCTCCAAAAATTCTGGGCGGGGAAATGTTCGGGTATAGGAAAAAGCCCAGGTCTCTATATCCTTTGCCCTTCGGATGTTGTTACCTATGTAGAGGTCGGGCAGAACCCCCGCCCGCATGAGATCAAGCTCTACATTACCCGGCACTAATGCCGGGATGGCGGGTAACGAACCAAA
This sequence comes from uncultured Oscillospiraceae bacterium, assembly GCA_964433745.1. Taxonomy (GTDB): domain Bacteria; phylum Bacillota; class Clostridia; order Oscillospirales; family Ruminococcaceae; genus CAYSTR01. The sequence continues at coordinate 5,110 of CAYSTR010000205.1, forward strand.
AAAATCCTCGTCCGGACGTATGGCGGAGGGTTGTTCGCCGTAGCTTAGCGTCCATTCTCCGTTTAAGGATATCGTTCTCATAAAGCCGCCTGCCTTTCTCCGTTTTCTTTATTATAAAGGATTATCCCTTAAAAATCAAGGGGGTCACCAAAATTAATAACATTTGTTTTATTTATATGCCGTGTTCAAGCCGCTTGATAATCTCGTCTTGAATAACAGGGGTGAGGTTTGTGAAGTAATCACTGTAACCCGCCACACGCACCATGAGAGTGGCATAGCGTTCGGGATGTACCTTTGCGTCTAAAAGTACCGACTGATCCACCACATTAAACTGCATCTCAAAGCAATCCGCCGCGATAAACTCAC
>CAYSTR010000206.1:0-5462 GCA_964433745.1 uncultured Oscillospiraceae bacterium
TGCTATATTGTTGATAAGCTCCATAATGATAACTGTCTTACCGACACCCGCACCGCCGAACAAACCGATCTTACCGCCCTTTGAATAGGGAGCAATAAGATCGATGACCTTGATGCCTGTTTCCAGCATTTCAGCAGTCGATTGCTGATCCTCAAACGACGGAGCTTCACGATGGATGGGCAGACGCTCTACATTCTCGGGGGTTGGGCGATTGTCAATAGGATCACCCAGAATGTTAAACATTCTACCCAGTGTCGCTTCACCTACAGGTACACTGATGGGAGCACCAGTATCATGAGCCTCAATACCGCGTACAAGCCCGTCGGTTGAGCTCATGGCCACACAGCGAACTGTATCGTCACCGATATGCTGCGCAACCTCAACTATAACCGTATTACCCGCGTGTTCGATTTTAATCGCGTTTAACAAGTTTGGCATTTTGCCCGATTCAAAACGGATATCCAGAACCGGCCCGATAATCTGTGTTACCTTACCTATGTTCCCCATACACTATCTCCTAACTAGCAACTAACTACAATTTACAAAAACTATAAGGCAGCCGCACCGCCGACTATCTCGGATATCTCCTGAGTAATAGCGGCCTGACGGGCACGGTTGTATTTAAGACTTAGTTCATCAATCATCTCATTGGCATTGTCGCTGGCCGATTCCATTGCGGTACGTCTTGCCGCCTGCTCTGATGCAAAGGATTCAATGGCAGCTCCATATATCAGTCCCGCCATATATTGAGGCACAATGCTATCAAACACATCCTCCGGCGAAGGGTCATATATCTTAAGCTCCCGCTTGCCCTTTTGACCCTCAAAGCTCAACGGAATGGCCGCCAACTCGCCCGGCTGCTGGGTTAAAGCAGTAACAAAGTTTGTGTAGAACACCTCTACATTGTCAATCTCGCGTTTACGGTAACCGCTGCACAGCATATCGGATATCACCGTACACTCTTTCATTGTTACACTTTCACTAAAGTTTAGGTATTTTTCCAGAAACGATACCTCTTCCGGACGATCAATTACAAGCTTCTCAAAGAAGTCAGCCGCCTTTTTACCTATAGCGACGATCTTTACATTAATACCGCGGCTTAGGTAATCCCGAACCTTGGCGTTTGCCATTTTAAGAATACCGGAGTTATATCCCCCCGCCAGACCCCTGTCTCCCGCGATAACAACAAGACAAGCCGTCTTAACCGTACGGGCACGTGTGTAGACCGACGCCTTTGGACCTGCATTGTCAGCTATACTGCACATGAGTTCATACAGGGTATTAAAGAACGGACGGGAACGCTCTGCGCGATCCTTGGCTCTTTTCAGCTTAGAGGAGGCGACTAGCTCCATTGCCTTGGTAATCTGCATAGTACCGGATACACTGTTTATCCGATGCTTGATATCCTTCATTCCGGCATTGCCCAAAGCATCACCCCCCTACTATTTATTTCCAATCGGAATAAATCTGGCTTTAAACTCTGTTATAGCACCCTTTAGGTTCTCCTCAGTCTCTTTAGACAGCTCACCTGTTTCAAGAATAGCAGACATTACACCTGCATGGTTCATGTTCATGAACTCAAACAGCTCGTTTTGGAACTGTAGAACATTTTCAAGAGCTACATCTGCAAGATAACCGTTTGTGACGCAGTAGATAATAACAACCTGTTCAGCAACATTTAGAGGTGATGCATTCTTCTGCTTTAGCACCTCAACAATACGCGCACCCTTGTCAAGACGTGCCTTAGTATCCTTATCTAGGTCAGAACCGAACTGCGCAAACGCTTCTAGCTCTCTGTATTGTGAATACGCAAGACGCAACGATCCCGCTACCTTTTTCATGGCCTTGGTCTGCGCATTACCGCCGACACGGGATACAGAAACACCCGGATTGACAGCCGGACGCACACCGGCATGATAGAGGTCAGTCTCAAGGAAAATCTGTCCGTCGGTAATTGATATGACGTTGGTCGGGATGTATGCAGAGATATCACCCGCCTGCGTCTCGATTATAGGAAGCGCTGTGAGTGAACCGCCGCCGTTTTCGTCTGACAGCTTTGCGGCACGCTCAAGAAGCCTTGAATGCAGATAGAATACATCACCGGGGTATGCCTCACGTCCGGGGGGACGCTTTAAAAGCAGAGACAGTGCTCTGTATGCCACCGCGTGCTTTGACAGGTCATCATATATGACCAGTACATCCTTGCCCTTATTCATGAAGTACTCACCCATAGCACAGCCGGAGTAAGGGGCAATATATTGCAAGGGGGCAAGCTCTGATGCTGTAGCCGATACAATGATGGTATTGTCCATTGCACCCGCACGAGTCAGCGTCTCAACTATATTAGCAACCGTCGAACGCTTCTGTCCGATTGCCACATATATACTGATAACACCCGAATCCTTGTTATTTATGATAGTATCAAGAGCGATGGTTGTCTTTCCGGTCTGGCGGTCGCCGATAATAAGCTCACGCTGACCGCGTCCGATGGGAATCATTGAGTCAATAGCCTTGATACCGGTCTGGAGCGGTTGTCTTACGGGTTGACGCTCAACAATACCGGGAGCCGGACTCTCAATGGGACGGTATCCCGCCGCTTCAATGGGACCCTTGCCGTCGATGGGTTCACCCAGAGGGTTGACAACACGCGAGAGAAGCGCCTCTCCCACGGGAACCTCAACGATGCGCCCCGTACGCTTAACGGTATCTCCCTCCACAATCTTAGCATCCGAACCCAACATAACCGCACCGACAGAGTTTTCTTCCAGGTTTAAAGCCAACGCATATACATTGTCCTTAAACTCTAAAAGCTCTCCCGACATGCACTCATTGAGTCCGTACAGACGAGCAATACCATCACCCACCTGTATGACCGTGCCGATATCCGTTAGCTTTATTTTCTCATTAAAGTTTTTTATCTGTTGTTTTATAATTCCGCTGATCTCTTCGGGACGCAGATTTGTCACAAAAATCCCCCTTTATCAAATGTCGGGTTTCCGGCAGACGAAGGCTTAATCCTTATGAATTAATAACCTTTGCCAGACACTCGAGCTTGGATTTTACGCTGAAATCCAGTTCTTTTTTATCAATCTTCACTATGAATCCGCCCAATACAGCCGGATTGACACTGTTTGTGCATATTACAGTCTTAGAAAACATGGCTGACAGCTTGTCCTTTACCAGCGAAAGCTGTGCATCACTTAATTCTACCGCTGTTGTCACTTCGGCATAGGAAATATTATAGTGTGTATTGTAAAGCTCTTCATAATCCTTAATAACGCCATCGATACAATGAACTCTGTGCCACACCGTCATAAGCTTCAGTGTATTTAACACAAGCTCTGACAGCTTGCCGGAAAACACACTGTCTAAAAGAGCAAGCTTCTCCTCGGAAACAACAAGCGGAGAAGAGAGCACCTCAATAAGCTCAGGGGTTAACCTAATAATTTCATGTAACCCTTTAAGCTCCTCTAAAACAGGTGTTTCACAGCTCTCTGACAGACATAGCTCAAACAGTGAAAGCGCATATACCTTTTGTGCGGATGTAGCCATGAACAATACCCGGCAGCTGACTGCCGTCCTTTCATAAGCTTTAGAGCTATCTGCTCCTAGTGTATTTCGTTAATTAGTTCCTTGAACAGTCTTTCCTGCTCTGCCGCATCCAGCTCCTTTGAAATAGCCTTAGTGGCAAGCATTACTGCAATCTGGGAAATCTCGTCCTTGATTTCTGCTAATGCTTTTCTTTTGTCAAGCTCTAGCTGGGATGCAGTACGGTCAGCCAGTGCTCTTGCTTGATTGTTAGCCTCGGCTAATATTTCCTCGGAACGTGCTGCCGCTTTCTTAGCCGCCATCTGTAAAGTAGCGGAAGCTTCTTCATCGGCATTGGATAAAATCTGCGCATATTTTTCCTTGTCCATACGTGCATCCTCGACTAGCTTTTCCGCATCGGAATAAAGCTTATCAAGCTCTGCCTTGCGTTTCTCAAAGATATTCTGCACAGGTTTTATTAAAAATCTTCTCACTAATAAAAACAGGATAAAGGTATTTATCAACATGAACACCAGTGTCCAGTCTATATTGATAAACGGTAAAAACTCATCCACGCTAAGACCTCCTTACAGTGGGTAAAGTGGGGTTTACAAGGGGATTTACATGTTGAAAAGAGCGGGCTGTAAGAAGAGAATCAAAAGCGCGATAACAAGACCGTAGATACCTGTTGACTCCGCAACAGCGCAGCCCAGAAGCATGGTTCTAGTGATGTCAGAGGAAGCCTCGGGCTGTCTGCCTACTGCTTCACATGCCTTACCAGCCGCATAACCCTGACCGATACCAGGACCTACACCGGCTATCATGGCCAGTCCTGCTCCGATATAAGATGCCGCCAAAATGATTGCTTTTTCCATAAACTAATCCTCCCATTTTTTGTCTGGTGCTTTTGCACCATACTCATTATATTGAAAAACCGCTGTACAAAAGATTAATCTCCTGCCATACCAACAAAAGCCATAGTCAGCATACAGAAAATAAATGCCTGCATGAAACTGGTAAACAAATCGAAATATATCGAGAGAAATGCCGGTATTCCAACCTGTAAAAACGGAACAGAAACGCCGAAAATAAGCTGCGTAAATGACCCCAGTGCCCAATACAGCATTGAGGTTATAACCATACCACCGGCTATGTTTCCGAAATGACGAAATGACAGCGATACAGGAAATGAAAACTCGCTGATAATATTTAGCGGAGTGATAAACACTACCGGCTCACCAAAGCTCTTTAAATAACCTACGACCTTTTTGGTTTTTATTTTTGTAACCTGTATCATTAAAAACGTGATAATCGCCCATGCCGCCGTAGTATTGATATCTGCTGTCGGCGCACGAAGCGTAAACAGACTGGAAAGGCTTGAAAATAGCGAAAAAGCAAACAGAGCGGCTATATAAGGAACAAACGCCTGTCTGCCCGGTCCCATGGTTTGATCTACTAGCTTTACTACCATGTTGACCAGATATTCTGCTACAATCTGGGTCTTAGAAATGTCTCTAACCTTCATTTTCCTTGTGAGTAAAATACACAAGGCGGTTATGACAGCCATGACAATCCACGCGTTGGTTACCGTCTCGGTTACAGGGATGCCACCCAATATGGGGATAGTGAAGATAATTCTTGGGCCATTGACTTGAAACTCCATGATGTCACCTCCTTTTGCCAAACAGTTCCCAAAATGACCTGCCGGTTAGTATAAGCTTAGGGAATAAAAGCGGTATTACCGCTGCAAATGGATTTATAAAAGGTATTATAAAGCAAATATAGAGAAACAACGCTAACAGCAGCAGTCTTAAAAAATAGCCGCCTGCCATGTATGATTGAGCACCCTTAACTGTTTTTTTAACAGATAAGTTAACAAATACACCCAGTAAAATAAAATTACCTAAACTAAGAACACAGCCTGCCATAAGCCC
>CAYSTR010000207.1:0-5446 GCA_964433745.1 uncultured Oscillospiraceae bacterium
CCTTATCGACCAGATTATGTACTTCATAAAAGAGCCGGTCACCGAGGTCTACTGCCAGATGCACAAGGTCTAGACACCCGAATGTGACGACTATTTCAAGATTCTTTTACGCTTCCAATCGGGACTGTCCGCGCTGATTGAGGTGGGTACTTACTGTCTCAAACCCATGCAGCGCTGGCAGGTGTACGGAGACGGCGGCGCACTTATTATTGAGGATTGGGACTGCAACGGTCAGGTAATAAAAGCGGACAACTGTATACTGGAGTGGGAGCAGGAGGTTGTTCAGACTGCGGCAGGTCCGACACGCTCCATGGCACCGCGTCCGAAAGAGACACTGGAGTTTTTACCCTTACCCGAAATAGAGACCGAGTGGGCTATGTACTATCGCAATGTCATAGCTGCTATAGAGGGTAAAGAGGAGCTTATAGTCAAGACGGACGAGGTTATGCGCGTGTTCAAGGTCATTGAAGCGGCATTCAAGTCTGACGAAACCGGTACATGTATTAAGGGAATCATATAAAGCACAAAAAAACAGTGTAGTTCACCATGAACTGCACTGTTTTTTTATTATAAATTAACCATATCTACAATTAATTCTTTAGGACGTACACCCACTGCGGTATTTACTACGTTTCCGTCCTTAAAAACTACAAGCGTGGGAATACTCATGACATTGTAGTTCTGCGCCAGCTCCGGCTGATCGTCTACATTGACCTTGCCGACCTTGATGTTTTTTTGTTCCTCGGCTATCTCGTCTATAATGGGAGATACCATGCGGCACGGACCGCACCACGCCGCCCAAAAGTCCAGAAGCACAGGAAGCTCGGACTTCATTACCTCTTGCTCAAAGTTATCCTTTGTAATCTCTATAACCGCCATGTTAACACTCCTTTGTTTTATTATATAGTGTCATAAAATATCTTAAATATACCTACAAGAATAAGGTGCAGGCAATAACAAGATAGACATCTCCCACTTTTTTCCAAGCGACTGCCGCTCCTGCGCCCTTGTATCCGCGTGTTATGTTGGCGTAGTGTGGAGGACTTCCCGCCCATGTCTTGTACCAGAAAGCGCCTGTGGTGTTGGTCTCCAGCGATTCACTGGGCATGTTTTCCCATGTGCGCATGGCTATGTTTTCGCCCATGCCTCCTATGTTGGAGATACCCACCTCAAGTCCGACATTGTTATAACGCGCACCGTTAGGTCTTGTGTGACCGTAGGCGTTTAGCTCCACCATCTCACGCGCACGAATCGCCGCTGCCTGCATAAGACGTTCATCCGTAATATAACTCGCAAGACCGATACGTGAACGCTCTTGATTCATGAGCCGTACCACATCGTATCCGGCTGCGGTGGAGACGGTTGTGGCAATATTACCTACAGAGTCACTGGCAACACGTGTACCGGATACCGCACTTGCTTGCTCTACGGGTGTGAGGTCAACAGTATATGTGCCCGATGTTACTTCGGAGGCTTTACCGGTCTTGCTGACGGCTATCGCTTTAATTGTCGTTTTTCCCTCAGCCGCTTTTATAGGTGACGAGTACTTTGCCGATTTGTCCGTAGGTTTAGAGCCGTCTGTCGTGTAGTAGATGGTATATTCATCCTTATTGGAGCTTAATGTAATGCTCTGCTCTGCGCGGTAATAGCCGGAGTTTAGAGAGAATGTAACCGGTTTTGGCTTCATGTCCTCTAAAAGATATGTATATGTCAGCTTTTCGCTGTTTACGCGCTGTTTCGTGCGGGCGTAGACCGTTATAACCGTACGTCCCTCGTGAAGCTCAATCGGTTCGTCCGTATACTCATACAGTATAGGTTCGGAATCGCCGTCGGTCTGCATGTGGAAGAATATCATGTCCTCCTCATGTCCAGCGGTCATTTCCACAGTCAGCTCTTCATCGTATGTACCGCTTTCGAGCGAAACGGTGACATTGTCCGGTACTCTAAGATTTAGTGAGTATTCGGCTTTTACCACCTCACCCATAATTCCCTTATCCGATACGGCGACAGCTTTAATGAGCGTTCTGCCGTTAGGTAAATCAAGAGGAGTGAAGTAGCGTCTTGATGATTCTGTGGGCTCACTTCCGTCGTCCGTAAAATAAATCTTTGCTTCTAAAAGAGATACGGCAAGCTCTGCAAAGGTGTTATCGTCATATGTACCGGGGCGTGTCTTAAAAGAGACAACAGGAACGAGTTCGTATAAAAGATCGGAAAACTCTTTACTGCCGTCCTTTTCCACAGCACTTTTTAACGTGTCTACTGCCGCTTTATAATCCTCACGCTGAATGTCAATCTCATAGAGACTCATGAATGAATCGAGGCGGTAGTCCTCTTTCTCGGTCAACACTAAAAATGCCGAGGCCGCTTTGTCTAGATTTCCTTCTTCCATGTCCTTTTTTGCTAGGGCCAAAACTTTACTGTCCAGGTTTTGATATATAAAAAACCAGATGATACCGCCGATTAGTAAAAGTAATATGACCGCCGTTGTAATGAGTGCGGGCAGAGACAGAAAAAGCTTTGACATACGAAATTTAGGGATACGAAGCTTGGTTAGAAACTGCATAGCTAAAACACACGATCCTTTCAGGTTATCTATGGTCGGACGAGCAGGGTGCTCCTTAATCGTCCAGCTTGAGCACCGACATGAACGCCTCCTGCGGCACCTCCACGGTACCTAGCTGTCTCATGCGCTTTTTACCTTCCTTTTGCTTCTCTAAAAGCTTCTTTTTACGAGTAATGTCACCGCCGTAGCACTTTGCCAATACGTCTTTTCTAAGCGCCTTAACCGTCTCGCGGGCAATAATCTTCCCGCCTATAGCCGCTTGTATCGGCACCTCAAACATTTGGCGCGGGATGTTGTCCTTTAGCTTCTCCGCAATACGTCTGGCACGCGGATATGCCTTGTCGGCGTGGACTATGAACGAAAGGGCGTCCACTACATCGCCGTTAAGAAGAAGATCAAGCTTAACGAGCTTGGACGGCTCGTATCCTGCCAGCTCATAATCAAACGAGGCATACCCCTTTGTTCTTGATTTGAGCGCGTCAAAGAAGTCATATACTATCTCGTTGAGCGGAAGGGTATAGTGCATCTCCACACGCCCCTCATCGATGTACTTCATATCCTTAAACGTGCCTCGCCGCTCCTGACAGAGATCCATAATACTGCCCACATAGTCGGAGGGTGTATATATACTAGCCTTAACTATGGGCTCTTCAGCGGACTTTATAATTGATGGATCGGGGTAGTTTGTAGGATTGTCGATGGATACGACCTCCCCGCTGGTCAGCTCTATGCGGTAGATAACGCTGGGGGCGGTCGTGATAAGCTCCAGATTGTATTCGCGTTCGAGCCTCTCGACGACTATCTCCATGTGTAGAAGACCTAAAAATCCGCAACGGAAACCGAAGCCCAGAGCAACAGAGGTTTCAGGCTCAAAGCTAAGGGACGCATCGTTTAACTGAAGCTTTTCAAGCGCGTCTCGCAAATCGGGATATTTTGCTCCGTCGGCGGGATAAATACCGCAGAACACCATGGGAAGAACCTGCTTGTAGCCGGGTAATGGCTCGTCTGCGGGGTTCTCGCTGTTTGTCACGGTATCTCCTACGCGGGTGTCCTTGACGCTCTTTATACTAGCGGTGATGTAGCCGACCTGTCCCGCGGACAATCTGCTCACGGGCACCATTGCTGTAGCGCCCATAAGCCCCACCTCAACGACGCCAAACTCTGCTCCTGTACCCATCATGCGTATAGTCATACCTGGCTCTACATATCCGTCCATGAGCCTTACATATACAATGACACCCTTATAGCTGTCATAATATGAATCGAATATGAGTGCTCTTAACGGTGCATCCTCATCGCCCTTTGGCGGGGGGATGTCTCTAATAATACGCTCCAGTACCTCTTCTACATTTGTACCGGTTTTAGCGGAGATACGCGGTGCGTCCATGGCAGGGATGCCGATGATGTTCTCAATTTCGCGGCTGACCCTCTCCGGATCGGCAGAGATTAGATCCAGCTTGTTGAGCACCGGTACGACCTCAAGATCGTGCTCAATGGCAAGATATGTGTTTGCGAGCGTCTGCGCCTCAATCCCCTGTGATGCGTCCACAACAAGTATCGCCCCCTCACATGCCGCGAGCGAGCGGGATACCTCATAGTTAAAGTCCACATGACCGGGGGTGTCAATGAGGTTTAATGAGTAGGTCTCACCATCCCCCGCCGCATATACGATGTTGACGGCTCTTGCCTTAATTGTGATACCGCGCTCACGCTCAAGATCCATATTATCAAGCAGCTGCTCTTCCATCTCACGTTCGGTGACAGCAAGCGTCTTTTCTAGGATTCTATCCGCAAGAGTGGATTTTCCATGGTCAATATGCGCAATTATACAGAAATTCCTTATATGTTTATGCTTATCAGACAAATATTATCCCTCACAAATTATGCTATTTAGCTTAGTATAGCATATAATAACGATTAAAGCAATAGTTTTTTCTATTATTCGGATTGGGGTGGGATATGAAGAGGGTCTATAAAGATAAGCTTAGTGAGCAGGCTATAATGGAACTGTATGATAAGCAGCAGCAGTCACTGGGTGCGGTTTTCGGTGAAGAGTATGTCGATACAAGATTTGGTAAGACGCATATTCTAAGGGTAGGAAATCCCATAGGAAAACCGCTTTTATTTATAAACGGCGGTAACTGTACTACACCATACTATCTTACCCAATACTCCTACTTCTTTGATGCATTTAATATTTTCGCTGTCGATATAGTTGGACAGCCAGGTAAGAGCGGACAAAAAGCACTTAAAAGCGGTAATAGTGAGTATGGCGAATGGATTCTGGATGTCATAGACAGTCTGGGCTTTGAAAAGATAAGCTGTATGGGCGGATCGTTCGGCGGTGGTATATTGTTAAAGCTTTTGAGCATAGCGAGGGAGCGGGTAGAGAACGCTGTACTGGTTGTCCCATCATCCATAAGTAATATATTTCCGCTTAGCTCTGTTTTTAGAATGGGGCTTCCCATGTCGATGTATGTTTTAACTCACAAAACAAAGTGGATTGAAAAAGCCATTATTCCATTAGCTGATGATGAGAGTAGGGTGAATGCTCCGACTGTAGAGATGGTAAAGGCCGCATATGAGCATGTAGTGATTAAGGTGGCATTACCAAGCGCTTTAAAGCGCGGACAGCTATCTGACTTAACTGTACCCGTAATGCTTGTGGCGGCGCAGAATGATTGCCTGTTTCCGGGTGAGAAGATTATAATGAAAGCGAAAAAACTCAAACTTAATGCGGATATGATGCTTCTGCCGGAACAAGGGCATATCTTCTCCCTATCCGAAAGGGAAGCAGATTGCATAATTAATTTTATAAAACAATCTTAAAATCGCCCAGATATTGCTTTTATATAGTATAATCTATCGGGAAAACTACATTTA
>CAYSTR010000208.1:0-5425 GCA_964433745.1 uncultured Oscillospiraceae bacterium
CAAAAAATATCAAAAAAATGAGAGAGAAAGAGGGAGAAACAGAACAGAACATTACCCCATTCCTCTCCCTTTCTCTCTTTTTGTTTCTCCCACTTTCTCTCTCATTTTTTTGATATTTTTTGTCTCTCACGTTCCTTCTGTCTCCTTTTCTCTCTCTCTTTCTGCCTTTATTTCTATTTTGTTTTTGGTTTATTTCTGACGCTTTTTCTCTTTCTTTCTTTCCTTCTTTCTCTTACTTTCTCTTATTTACTCTCACTTTTTTCTCTTGCTTTCTCATTATCTTCCCTTTATTTCTCTCCCTTCCCTTTTTATTTCTCTTACTTTACTCTAAGTTCTCTTTCTTTCTCTCTTGATTTTTCTCAGTTCTTCTCTTCTTTATTTCTCTCACTTTTTCTCTTTATTTCTCTGGACTTATCTTATTCTTTCTCTTACTTTGTCTTTTTTTTTCTCTTGCTTTCTCTTAATTTTCACTTTATTTCTCCCCTTCCTCTTTTTATTTCTCTTACTTTCTCTTTGGCCAGGTTCACACTACCTGTAGCAGCCACATCTGTGTTTTTTTCCGGCTTCAAGACATGGTATATAGCCATGTGTTGTACAGATGAAGTTTTCCTAGTGGAGCTGCGGATCATTTATGCTGTACAGCACACATTTATTTGTATGTATCTCTTTTTTTTCTTTTACTTTTACGGTTTTCAATTTCACTTTCTCTATTTTTCTCCCTTTTTCTCTTTTTGTTTCTCCCACTTTCTCTCTAATTTTTTTATATTTTTTTTCTCTCACGTTCCTTCTTTCTCTTTTTCTCTCTCTTTCTGCCTTTATTTCTATTGTGTTTTTGGTTTATTTATGTCGCTTTTTCTCTTTCTTTCCTTCTTTCTCTTACTTTCTCTTTCTCTTATTTACTCTCACTCTTTTCTCTTGCTTTCTCTTAATCTTCCCTTCGCTGAATCATCATCGTTTAGGCGCTTTGCCCTGTGAAACTCAGCGTATTCCTCCGAGCCTTGCAGAACCTTGCCCATCTCGCGTGCCATGTTTATTATTTCCATTGTTTTCGTCTCCTTTTTATTTTTCAAGTTATAGTAACTATAAAGTATTAACTGTTAATCAAAATCTCCCCATCCAGAGCTGACATTCTGGCGTTCGTAATACGTGCTTTTACAAAGCTGCCAACTTTAGCGCTCCCTGTCAAGGTCACCGGAAGCCCCGATTCTGTACGTCCTGTGAGCTTATCCGTGTCCTCCTCCACAAGCACACGCTGTATAGAGCCGACATACGAGCGGTTAATCTCCGCCCCTATCTCATTCTGCACCTCAAGAAGCTCGCGAAACCAGCGGGATTTCTCATCCTCCGGCACATTGTCCTCCATACTAGCCGCCTTTGTGCCGTCCCTCTTTGAAAATATAAAGGTAAAAAGCGACTGATACCCCACTACTCGGATAAGCGACAGTGTGTCGCAAAACTCCTCATAGGTCTCGGAGGGGAAGCCGACTATTATATCGCTTGAAAACGTAACCCCGGGAACAATCCGGCGGGCGCGCTCTATGAGACCTATGTAATCCTCTCTCGAATAACGCCTGTTCATGAGCGACAAAATACGGTTGCTGCCGCTTTGTACCGGGAGGTGTATGTGCCGGCAGAGCTTTTTACCCGCCGATATAACGGAAAACAGCTCGTCCGATGCGTCCTTGGGATGGCTTGTCATAAAGCGCACCCAGAACTCCCCCGGAATATCGTCTATCTCCCGCACAAGCTGCGGGAAATTGTAGTCCGTGCCCGCGCCATAGGAGTTCACATTCTGCCCCAGAAGCGTAATCTCCTTGTATCCCTCACCTACCAGTCCGCGTACCTCTTCGAGCACCGCTTCGGGTGAGCGGGACTGCTCGCGTCCTCTGACATACGGCACGACACAGTAGGAGCAGAAGTTATTACACCCCTGCATGACGGGCACCCATGCCTTTAGACTGCCGTCACGCACCAAAGGCAGTCCCTCCGCCACGGTCTGTTCTCCGCCGATAGAGAGGATACGCCCGCCCTCGGTCATAAACCGAAACAGTAGCCTAGGGAAGGAGGATAGCTCCGCCGTACCGAATATTAGGTCCACAAACGGAAATCTTGCCCGCAGCTTTAATGCCGCACTCTCCTGTGTGACCATACAGCCGCATACGCCGATTATAAGACCGGGCTTTTGCCTTTTGAGCGCCTTTAACGCTCCCACATTGCCGAACACGCGGTTTTCGGCATTCTCTCTGACTGCACACGTGTTAAAGAGGATGAGATCCGCTCCCTCCGGTGTGTCCGTTAGGGTGTACCCCATGCTCACAAGAAGCCCTTTTAATTTCTCTCCGTCCGACATGTTCTGCTGACAGCCGTAGGTTCGCACATATGCATGTCCACCGCCGCACTGCCGCTTTACTGCATCCCTATAATCCAAACCATTATCTTCCTCATCTTAGAACTGGTACTATTATACCATAAGAGAAATGACAATGCAACAACTGTTTACTCACGTTCTCTCACCGTCACATGTACACTGTCCCCCGGCTGCTTGCCTATTTTGGCGCGTATCTCCTTTTTGATACCCAGGATGTGCCCCGGCGTACCCATACGGCACAGGCTGCCGTCATACGGCTCTTTGTCAAACGTAGCGGACACCTTGACCCGTCCCTTGCCAAACTCGCTTTTTACATCATACGGAAACTCGATGTAAGCGCCGTCTATGTCAGGCACCTTTCTAATTACTGCGTCAAATTCGTAGGTCTTTTCGTTCATTATGTCTGCTCCTTTTTTGTGTTAGTGTCTCCGTCTTTAAACAGCATATACTATATGTTATTATTGACGATGGGTTACCGCAAGGGTATAATGTGTATAGAGGTTATTAAGCTAAGGACGATAGGAGGAAGTCCATGAAAAACTACAATCGATTCGATAGATTCATAATAAAAACATCCGCTGTTATTATCGGCGTACCGTTACTTCTAGTCCTTGTAACAGCCTCATACCTCTGGATAACCTATACCATCGATGAGCTTCGTCCCCATTACAGTCTGGATATAAAGCCGGTGGACGGTACTGCTGTATCCGCCGCTGGGGTAACCTACTGCACGAAAAGTATAGATAATCCATCACCTATACTGACGATAGATGAGACTGGGAGGATTGACGAAATAACACTCGAGTTTAATCACAATGAATACATAAAAAAAGAGGTCGGCTTGTTTTTACTGGGGGATGAACCGATAGCTTATATTCATGCTGTAAAGAGTGAGGGGAATGACCCGGTTACGCTTTTTTACAGACTATGCCCATCTATTGGTGCATTTGCGGATAATAAGGACTTCTTAGAAGCACCACAAATTATTGACTATATAGAGCTTGACTATTTAGGCAGCGGTTATACCTTTGAACAAACGATAAACACTGGTTTTAGTTCTAGTGTACATATAAATATAGATAACGAAGAGATTTCCATTCAAGAAAGCTCCGGCGGGCGCGTGTACTACCGTGATTGTATATACAATATTAACACGGAAGAAATAAAAAGACGTTCATATGATAAAAGATTTGTTTTTAACAAGCAAGCCATGCAGTATTACATTGTAAATCCTAGTGAAATAATTATCGCAAACCAAAACGGTGAAAAATCTACTATTCCCCACGAGGTTATTAATGATAAGAATTTCACGGACATCTACATAACAAAATCGTATATTGTCCTGTGTGGTCAACAAAGTGGGTACTATAATAAATTGCCGGACATTCTAAAGAGCAGAAACATCGTTGCCGAGCGGATAGAAAGGGCTTCCCTTTGTAGGCTTCATCTGCAGCTGCCCGATAAAACGGTTCTCCTCTCTGCTGACGATGAAGCGGTGTACTATTATGATTCGGCGAATAAATCGGTATACGCTTTTTTGTGGGACGGCGGTATTCGTCTTATTAGCGATGAACCGTTTACAGAAAATAAATCCTACAGCGTCACATATGAAGGACGATACATTATTATCTATTGCTCTGACGAGCCAATAAGAATTATTGATACCAAAAACACCACCGAATAAATACATGGGGGCGCACGTTCGTGCGCCCCCTTATCACATCAACTACCCTGCGCAGATTTCATCTAAGAGCAAGGGCAGCATTTTGTCCATGGTCTCGCTGGGGAACTGGCATGTACCCACCTGCGGGTGACCGCCGCCGCCGTACTTTAGCATGAGAGCGCCCACGTTGACGGTGCTTGTACGGTTTAGTATGCTGTGACCCACAGCCGCCGAACAGCCCTGTTTGCCCTTACCGTCCACAATCCACACGGATATGTTCTGCTCGGGGTATAGGCTGTATATCATGAAGCGGTTGCCGGTGTAGATTGTCTCGACACCGCGCAGATCGGAGATTATGACATCGCCGCGAATGGTGGTGTGCTCTTTAACCATCTTCACAAACTCCTCTGTCTGGGAGTTGTACAGCTCAATGCGCTCTTTCAGATCGGGCAGAGCCAGGATTTCGTCGATGGTGTGGACTGCGCACCAGTCTATGAGCTTCTCCATGAGCATGTAGTTTGGAATGGTAAAGCTTCTGAAACGCCCTAGTCCTGTACGGGGATCCATCATAAAGCCCAGAAGAATCCAGCCTGTGGGGTTCTTTATCTCGTCACAGGTGAGGTTTCCGCTGTCCACCTTGTCCACCGCCGCCATCATCTCGTCATACTGTGAAAAATTCTCTGCGCCGTAGTAGTCGTATATGACACGGGCGGCACTGGGTGCAGGGTGGCTTGCTCCCTTGAACTGCCCCTTGAATGCACCCCTCTCCAGCTCGCTCATGTGATGGTCAAACCACAGCCCGCAGCCCGGCACAAACGGCACGTTGGCTAGGCAATCATCCTCGGTCACCGGGACTAGCCCGTCCTGCAGATCCTTTGGGTGTACGAATACCCAGTTGTCGATGACCCCCATCTTTTTGAGCAGAACCGCACAGATTAGTCCGTCAAAATCCGATCTTGTCAGTAGTCTCATAGCTTTATCATTCCTTTCATGGTTGTTTTATTTATAGTGTAGTCAGCTGCTTGAACGCACCCTTTAGTGCCGGATAGAGAGACTTGTAGACCTCATAGTAGCCGCCGTACAATCTGGCGTTGTCTACATTCGGCTCTACTGTCTTGTCAAGACGGATGAGCTTCTTGCACGCCGAGGGAACATCCGAGAATATGCCCGCGCCCACACCGGCGAGGATTGCCACGCCCAGAGCGGGACCCTCCTTTGTTTTGAGTGTTTGTACAGGGAAGCCGAAGTTGTCGGACAGCATCTGACGCCATACCCCGCTTGTTCCGCCGCCGCCGCAGGCTAGGATGGACGAGATATGTATGCCCATGCCATCAATGATTCCTACACAGTCCTTGAGTGAGTAAGCAACACCCTCCATGACGGCTCTTAGCATC
>CAYSTR010000209.1:0-5424 GCA_964433745.1 uncultured Oscillospiraceae bacterium
GGGTAAGTATAAACCCATAACGGCAGATATGATTGACTTCAAGGGACCTGAGACAACCATCATTATTGATATTACAGAGTATTCAATTGTCGATGCGTCGGTATTTAACGAGTTAAAGAAATATCCTGAAAAGACACTGGTATTCCAGAACATTGATTTGGGTTATTCATTCCAGTTTAACGGTGCTGATGCAAAGACCATGACCCCGTTTGTCGGAACGATAGATTTAGGTATGACGTTCTCATCCCCCAACCAGTGGGATATCATGAACCTCTTGAACTCATTCAAGGGCAACGAAAAGCTTAATCCTGTTATAGTTCACTTTAACCACCACGGCGCACTGCCCTTTGAGGCCACATTCAGTTTAGAGCTCGGTAACAAGTACGGTAACAAGACGCTCTTCTGGAACTGGTACAATGAAGAGAAGTATCAGATATGGTACTACGGCATGATTAAAACAAATCAGCGCGGCGGTATGGCAGTTAAGATGAAGCACTGCTCAGACTACATTATTACGGCATATATCCCCAATGGAGCAGAGCGTATGACAGGTGAAAACCCCAACATTTCGCAGAATGACAACAAGGTAAATCCCGACACCGGTGTAAAGTATCTGGATATTTGGGCTTAACTTCTGGGAGATTTTAATGAAAAAATTACTGTGGATAGTACCGGCGCTATTACTCGTCGGTGCGGGGATATGGTTTGGAGCTCCGCTTGTATCTGATCTTTTGGATCAGGCGGCCGCCCCCCCCGCGCAGGACGCGGCAAACTACGCTCCTGCCGAACCGGGCTTCGGTGTGTTGAAGAAGATTGAGAAGGAAGTCGATATCCTCAACGCCATAGCCTACTACCGCGATCAGAATCCCGACGCTATCGCATGGCTCAACGTTCCGGGACTGCGTATAAACGATATTGTAATGCAATCCTACGACAACAACCACTATCTTAGAAAGAACGAGCTAGGCGAGTACGACCTCTACGGCAGCTACTTTGCGGATTATGAGAGCAACCTGGGTTCACGAGAGGACATGTCACAAAACACTGTAATCTACGGACACTCCGATTTGGAGGACAATCCGGAGGGTCCGAGATTTTCACAGCTATTTGCTTATAAGGACGAGGAATTTGCAAACGAAAACCGCTATGTGCATTTCTCAACATACGAATCGCGCATGACCTGGCAGATATTCGCTGTGTTCGAGACCAATGTCAGCTTTAACTACATCAAGACCGACATGACCGAATCCGAGCAGGAGACGCTGTTAAGCGAAGTTAAAAGGCTTTCGATGTATGATTACGGCGTAGAGGTCACCGGAACGGACAAGATTTTGACACTCTCGACCTGCGGCAACCGAACAAGCGGCAAGGCAGACAAGCGGTTCGTCGTGATGGCAAAGCTAGTACCGGAGGGTACGGATGAGACAGCACCACTCCCTCTAATAATTAAGAAGTAACCCCATTTAAGGAGGATAAATATATGTTGTTTAACGGACTTGGTTTTAAGGCGCTAAAGAGCGGTCTGGATGCTTCTTGGATGAAGCAGAAGATTCATCAGGACAATATCTCAAACTACGAAACCCCCGGCTACAAGGCCAAGAAGATGAACTTTGAGGATGTACTGTCCGGCTCGGAATTTGCAAAAGAGGGTGTAAAACACGAGTTTACAGCGACTGTTTCTAGAGACGAGAGTTTATCTATGCGTCCAGATGGCAATAATGTGGATATAGATAGGGAAAACATGGAGCTCTGGAAATCGTACAATCAGTACAGCGCATTAACCTCTAAGATTAGCGGTCAGTTTAAGAACATGCGATACGTCATAAATCAAGCACTTAAATAATATTATATTTACCGGTATTTTTATAGTTAAAGTTTAATGTTTTTTGGAGGGAAAGAAATGGGATTTCTTAATTCACTTGATATAGCGGGTTCTGCGTTAACCGCACAGCGTCTGCGTATTGATGTCATTACACAGAACA
Source organism: uncultured Oscillospiraceae bacterium (assembly GCA_964433745.1). Classification (GTDB taxonomy): domain Bacteria; phylum Bacillota; class Clostridia; order Oscillospirales; family Ruminococcaceae; genus CAYSTR01. The sequence goes on from CAYSTR010000209.1 coordinate 1,983, forward strand.
TGGCTCACCAGTACACAACAAAGGCAGAAAACGGCGAGCCTTACAGAAGAAAACAGGTCGTTTTCCAGGAAAAGGGTCTTGACTTTCAGAATGTATTAGACGGTAAGTCGGGTGCAGCAACAGGCGGCGGTGTACGTGTATCAAAGGTAGTCGAGAGCGACAAGCCGTTTCTGCCGGTATACGATCCGACACATCCCGATGCGGATGAGGACGGCTATGTACTCTATCCCAACATAAACATGTCGGAGGAGCAGGTCGATTTGATGGCAGCTACACGCGCATATGAAGCCAATGTAACGGCGCTCAACGTTGTTAAGGCTATGGCTATGAAGGCGCTGGAGATAGGCAGATAGTGTATATATTTATGTTTTGATGTGGCGCTTTAGGCGGGTTTTCCGCTTAAAGTGCCGTGTCTGTAATGTGCAGGCATGTTGTGACGGCGTTTTTAATCGGCAGCCCGGCGGGAACGGCCGCAGGCGGATTGTAATGATTCGCGTGAGGAAAGTCCGGGCTCCAAAGGGCAGGAATAGCTGCTAACGGCAGCCGGAGGCAACTCTAGGGCTAGTGCAACAGAGATATACCGCCCAACACATAGAAATAGTCGGTAATTATATCGATTATTTCTATGTGTTGGGTAAGGGTGGAAAGGCGAGGTAAGAGCTCACCGGCATTTGGGAGACCAAATTGCCCTGTAAACCCTATTCGGAGCAACACCGCACAGGAGGGCTGATATTTCAGATGCCGGCCCGGCAGAACCTCCTTAGGTGGCTAAAGCCGTGTGGCAACACCCGGCGTAGATAGATGGTCGTTCAAGACAGAACCCGGCTTATACCTCCGGACTGCCGATTAAGCACACCGACACAAGAAAAATATTTATTGAAAGGATGTTTGTTATGCGAAGAAAGACCGACACCACTCTGCTTGAACAGCAGGTAATGGAATATCTTTTGAAATGCACCGCGAACGGATATGTCCCCAGTGTGCGCGAGATGTGCGCAAAGCTAAATATGCGTTCCATTGCTACGACATACAACGTTATTCTTGAGCTTGAAAAGAAAGGGCTTATAGCCCGCGACCCCGGTAAAAACCGCAATATCCGCCTTTTAAACACATCAAACTCTGCGTATGTTCCGCTGGTGGGCAATGTTGCCGCCGGTGCGCCCATCCTTGCAACCGAAAACATCGAAGCGTACATACCCATTGACCGCGGCGATGTGGATGCGGCAGAGCTGTTTGCTCTAAAGGTCAAGGGTGATTCAATGATTAAAGCGGGTATACTAAACGGAGATGTTATTATTGTGCGCAAGGCAACCTCCGCTAACAACGGAGACATTGTCGTGGCGCTCATTGATGATGAAGCAACAGTTAAGCGCTACTATAAGGAGAATGGCAGGTTCATCCTAAAACCCGAAAACGATAGCCTAGTCCCATACGAGACGGACGAGCTGACGCTTCTGGGCAAAATTTATATGGTAATTAGAAAGTATTAAACGAGGTAGAGCACACTTGGTAAGAGACGATATCAGAAACATTGCTATTATCGCACACGTTGACCACGGTAAGACAACACTGGTAGATCAGATGTTAAAGCAATCCGGTACGTTCCGCGAGGGACAGGTGGTTGAGGAACGTGTCATGGACTCCAACGATCTCGAGCGCGAGCGTGGCATTACAATCCTGGCAAAGAACACATCCGTATCATACGGCGGCGTAAAGATTAATATTGTAGACACTCCGGGACACGCCGATTTTGGCGGCGAGGTTGAGCGTATACTCAAGATGGTCAGCGGGGTGCTTCTGTTGGTTGATGCGTTTGAGGGCCCCATGCCTCAGACGCGATTTGTGTTGCAGCGGGCTATGGAGCTGGGGCACAAGATTATCATAGTTGTAAACAAGGTAGATCGTCCCGATGCGCGTCTTGCGGATATCGGTGACGAGGTATTAGAGCTTTTATTGGAGCTTGACGCAACAGACGAACAGCTGGACAGTCCCATTGTATACTGTTCCGGACGTGATGGTACGGCTACATTGTCCCCCGGTGAGACGGGTGTGGATCTTTCACCACTGTTTGATCTTGTGCTGTCCTACATGGAGGCTCCTGTGGGTGAGCCGGAAGAGCCGCTGCAGATGCTAGTTTCGTCCATCGATTATAACGATTATGTGGGAAGAATCGCTATCGGACGCATAGAGCGCGGCAGTTTGCGTGTGAACGAGGATGTCACCGTCTGCTCATTTTCGGGAAGCGACAGCTACAGAGGTAAGCTTCAAGCACTCTACACCATCGAGGGATTACAGCGCGTGCCGACCGAAAGAGCCAGTGTCGGTGAGATTGTGTGCTTGTCAGGTATCGAGCGCATTACTATAGGTGAGACGATATGTGCGCTGAATAATCCCGATCCGCTGCCGTTTGTAAAGATAAGCGAGCCTACAGTCGAAATGACCTTTGCGGTCAACGACAGCCCATTTGCCGGAAGAGAGGGCAAGTTTGTCACGTCAAGACAGCTGCGTGACCGTCTTTACCGTGAGCTTTTGAAGGATGTATCCCTGCGTGTTGAGGACGGAGATACCGCCGAGAGCTTCAAGGTGTGCGGAAGAGGTGAGATGCACCTGTCGATACTCATCGAGACCATGCGCCGCGAGGGGTATGAGTTCCAGGTGAGTACACCGAGGGTTCTGTATAGGTATGATGGCGAACAGCGGTTAGAACCTATTGAGCGGCTGCTTATAGATGTGCCCGAATGGGCGGTGGGTGCTGTCATGGACAAGATGGGCAGGAGAAAAGCGGAGCTTCGCCACATGCACCCGCAGGGCGGACGTATGCGCATGGAGTTTCTCATCCCCGCTAGAGGTTTATTCGGCTACAGAAGCGAGATGCTGACCGATACAAAGGGTGAGGGTATACTCAATACCATCTTCTATGACTATGCACCGTTTAAGGGCGAAATTCCCAGACGTCTTACAGGCTCACTCATTGCCTTCGAGACAGGTGAGGCTGTAACCTACGGATTATATAATGCTCAGGAGCGGGGCACACTGTTTATTACACCAGGTACACCTGTGTACGAGGGTATGGTGGTGGGTGTCTCTCCTAAGGCCGAGGATCTTGCCGTCAACGTCTGCAAAAAGAAGCATGTTACGAACATGCGTGCCTCCGGTTCGGACGAGGCGTTAAGGCTCATCCCGGCGCGCATATTCAGTCTCGAAGAGTCGCTTGAGTTTATCGGTGACGACGAGCTTTTAGAGATAACTCCTATTAATGTACGTATTCGTAAACGGACACTATCAAATCAATTGAGGATGAAGCAGCAAAAGGGCTGATAAAGGTGCAGTATGGGCAGGACGCAGGAAGAATCCAGAAAGAGCAGAGAGGGAATCCAGATTCCCCGCACATTACTTCTGGGTGTGCTTATTGTCATTGAGCTGGCTCTGGTTATAGCATATT
>CAYSTR010000210.1:0-5412 GCA_964433745.1 uncultured Oscillospiraceae bacterium
CCGTGAGTTAAGAGCGGGATTCAGACCGTTTTTGTTTTGGACGCTAGGAATGGCGCTTCTTATTCTGGCGGGAATGACAAAGTATACAGGGCTTGATGCGTCTGCCGGCAGTACTGTCTCTGCAATTATCGAGAAGTTCCCCCGCATAGTCGTAGCGGTACTGGGTATTGTGGATGTAGATATTAATACGCTGGGCGGATACTATGCAGTGCTCTCAAACTATGTACTCATATGCGTCTGCCTTTACGCAGTATATCTGGGCGGGAATGCCGTATCTAGGGAGTTTTCCGATAAGACGTTCGAGTTTCTCTTCACAAAGCCGCGCACACGCAGAAGTCTCTTGACCGCAAAGCTTGTTCCGGCTTTAGTGTTACTTTTTCTATTTTGCACTATCATTTTAATATTCTCTCTTCTCTCTGTGCGGCTCATTGGGCTTTATACGCGTGTATCCGGTATTATGCTTCTTTATTTTGCCGCCAATCTTCTGGTTGGCATGTTGTTTTTTAGCATCTCGGTTTTCCTGTCCTGTAAGCTTTCGGTATCGGAAAAAGGGCAGCTCTATGCAAATCTTATATTTGCGTGTGCCTTTTTTATCGGCGTAATCTCTGATATGAGCGGTCTTTTTGTTCTTCGCATATTTACCCCGCTAAAATTCTTTACCGCACCGGAAATCCTATCGTACTTTCTCAATCCGCTTTTTATTATACTGTGCATAGCTTTTTCGTGGGCTTTTCTTCGCGATGCCTATAAAAGTTTTGATAAAAGAGATTTATTGAGCTAAAAATAAATATAGGGGAGCGGGCATATGAACGAACTTCTTTGCAAACGGGAGTACATTAAGGCAATCGGGCAGACAAGGGACGAGCGCATGAGCTGGTGGCGGGAAGCACGGTTTGGCATGTTTGTACACTTTGGTCTTTATTCTGTGTTGGGACGGCATGAGTGGGCAATGGCGCTTGAAAACACGCCCGTGGAGGAATACGAGAAGCTGGCAAACGAGTTTAATCCTAAGCCGGGAGCGCCCAGAGAATGGGCGGCTCTAGCCAAAAAAGCGGGCATGAGGTACATGGTCATGACCACGCGGCATCATGAGGGCTTCAGTCTGTGGGATTCTAAGGCTAATCCTTATAACAGCGTAAACTACGGTCCTAAAAGAGACATTGTAAAAGAGTTTGTCGAGGCGTGCCGCGAGTTTCAGCTGGGTATCGGCTTCTACTCCTCACTCATGGACTGGCACCATCCCGACGGCGGCAGCGCAGCATTCGACAGTGCCGCACGTAAACGCTTTAACGACTTTATCTACGAGTTAAACCGCGAGCTGCTTACACAGTACGGCAAGATAGATATTCTCTGGTACGATGTGCCGGCACCCATGGAGCACGACGAGGGTTGGAACTCGGTGGAGATGAACCAGCGTCTGCGCGCTATACAGCCTAACATCATAATAAACAACAGAAGCCGTCTGGATGAGGATTTCGGCACTCCCGAGGAGCACATCACCGAAAGCGGTGCGGACTGGGAAGCATGTATGACGTTCAACGGTCTTAGCTGGGGTTATGTGGATTCAGAGCAGGCCAGACCCTACAGCTATAACCCGCAGCAGATAATAAAGATGCTAAGCACCGTGACACGCGGAGCGGGTAATCTGCTTCTCAACATAGGTCCCAAGCCGGACGGCAGTGTCCCCGAGGAGGTAAAAGCACCTCTTGAAACCGTTGGTAAATGGCTGTTGGAAAACGGCGAGGCACTCTATGGAAAGGTTGATAGGTTCTCTAGCAATTCCGGTATCTGGTCAGCAAGCAGAAAAGGAAACGATGTATATCTGTGGAGCTTTATATGGCCTAGGGGCGGTGAGTTTAACATCGGAGGATTTTTCACAAAGCTGGAAAGCGCGTGTCTCCTCCATTCCGGTGAGAAATTAAGCTTCACGCAGGTGGATCGCCGTTTGTGTATAAAGGGTCTGCCGGCAGCCTGTCCGGATAAACATGCCGGTATTGCTATAATAAAGCTTACATTTACCGAAGAGCCTAAGCTTGTCATGTTCAGTGACCGGGCTCCCTTAAGCGGCGGCAGTGTTATAACCCACATTAACTAGGAGGAAATATGTTCGACATTGTAACATCACTAAAGGCATACGGGGTTATTCCCGTAATCAAGATTGAAGACCCCGAAAAGGCGGCGCCCCTGGCAAAGGCACTCATAGACGGAGGACTTCCCCTTGCCGAGATAACCTTCAGGACAAAGAACGCACATCTCTCAATTGCACGTATGCGTGAAGCGTATCCGTTCATGGTAATAGGTGCGGGTACGGTGCTCACCACCGAGCAGGTGGACAAGGCTATGGAAGCCGGAGCGGAGTTTGTCGTCGCTCCCGGACTTAACCCTGTGGTCGTGAAGTACTGTGGGGAGAAGGGTATCCCCATTCTACCCGGTGCGGTGACCCCATCCGAAATAGAGCTTGCCATGTCCTTAGGACTAAAAGCAGTCAAGTTCTTCCCCGCCGAACAAGCGGGCGGGCTTTCATACATAAAGGCGGTGAGTGCCCCATATCAAGACATGATGTACGTGCCCACAGGCGGCATTGATGCCAACAATCTGGGAAAATATCTCGCCTTTAATAAAATTATCGCCTGCGGCGGTTCGTGGATGGTAAAGGAAGAATTCATCATGACCGACAGCTACGATAAAATAACAGAGCTAACCAAACAAGCTCTGGCAGCTGGCGCAAGGTAGAGAATACTTTTTATCTGTCAAACCAAGGGCTGCGTGGAATCGCAGCTCTTGTCGTATAATGGAGTAGCTATGAAAATATATAATAACATTACAGAGCTTATCGGGCACACCCCTCTTCTCAAGTTATCGAGAACCACCGAGAAGAGAGGGCTTAATGCAACCATCCTGGCAAAGCTTGAATCATTTAATCCGGCGGGGAGCATTAAGGACCGAACGGCTCTCTCGATGCTGGACGATGCCGAGAGACGCGGACTTATCAATAAGGACACCGTCATCATCGAACCTACAAGCGGAAATACCGGTATAGGGCTTGCATCGATTGCCGCCGTCCGCGGGTACAAGGTGATTCTGACCATGCCCGAAACAATGAGCATAGAGCGCAGACGCTTGCTCGCCGCCTACGGAGCGGAGCTGGTTCTCACCGAGGGTAAGCTGGGTATGAGCGGGGCAATATCGCGCGCGCACGAGCTTGCTTCTCTGCATGAAAACAGCTTTATCCCGGGACAGTTCACCAATCCCGCCAATCCGGCGGTTCACAAAAGCACGACAGGACCCGAAATATGGGAGGATACCGACGGTACAGTGGATGTATTGGTATCGGGAGTTGGTACGGGAGGTACAATATCGGGAGCGGGTGCGTTTCTTAAATCGCAGAACCCAAACATCCGTGTTGTGGCAGCAGAGCCGGAGGCTTCGCCTGTGCTGTCCGGCGGTACACCGGGTGCGCACAGGATTCAAGGTATTGGTGCAGGATTTGTGCCCGATACGCTTGACACCTCTGTCTACGATGAAATTATCACCATCCCCAACGATGAAGCCATTGCTCTTATGAGGGAGACCGCGAGGTCAGAGGGTATACTCGTCGGTATTTCATCCGGCGCGGCGTTGTATGCGGCACTAAAGCTGGCTGAACGCTCCGAATACGAAAACAAGACTATTGTTGTGGTTTTCCCGGATACAGGCGAGCGGTATCTGTCCATAGAGCCATGACACCATCTGATATCATAGCCCTGTGTATTAAAAAGACCGGCGCATACCTTGACTATCCGTTTGGCGCTGATGTGACCATTATAAAAGTCGAGAAGCGAATATTTGCACAGGTGTTTTCACTTCACGGAATAGATTCGGTCACACTTAATGCTGACGCGATGACCTCACAGTTTTACCGGAGCTTATACCCGGGTATTATCACCCGCGGCTATCACTGTCCGACGGTGCAACAACCCTACTTCAACACCTTTCCCATCAATGATGTTCCCGATGAATTAATCATCGAGATGATAGAGCACAGCTATAGGACGGTAACGGCAAAGCTTCCCAAATATTTACAGAAGCGGTTGTTGGAGCAGTAAAAAAATACAGCCGGGAGCAATACGCTTCCGGCTGTATTTTTAATCTGTACCGCGTAATTCCCTAGCGGTCGCAGCACTCGTCGTTGTTCAACGCACCGCAAAGCAGGAGAATGACAACTAAAATAAGTACCCAAGTACAGCTGTTTCCGTTTCCAAATAAGTTACAGCAGCTCATGTAATAGCCTCCTTAGATTGTTATGAATGGACTTTTTGCTTTCATCATATACTATGTAACACTGTATTTTTTGGTGATTGTATAATTTTATTTTTTATAAAACATTAGCCGCTCTGCATTCTTTAAAGAGCAGAGCGGCTACATTAAGGCATATTAATAGATTTCTTAAAAACTAATGGGATAACCTGTCCGTTTCCTTTACCCTAAACCGTGAAATCAAATCCTTTAGTGTAAACGCCTGACCAGACAGCTCCTCGCTCGCCGCCGCACTCTCCTCGCTGGTGGCGGAGTTGGTTTGAATGACTGCGGAAATCTGGTCTATTCCCATAGTTATACCCGCCAGTGCCGCCGACTGCTCGGAGGTTGCCACTGATATCTGAGTTATAACACTGGTAGTCGCAGATACATCCGCCACTGCGCGTCCTAATTCCTCGGCTGTCACGCTAGCAAGCTTAGTGCCGTCCGCTATTGAGCGAACCGAATCCTCAATAAGCTGTGTCGTGTTCTTTGCCGCGTCTGCCGATTTACCCGCAAGGTTTCGTACCTCGTCTGCCACTACAGCAAACCCCTTACCCGCCGCACCCGCACGCGCCGCTTCGACTGCTGCGTTGAGCGCCAAAATATTAGTCTGGAACGCTATATCATCTATAGTCTTGATAATCTTCTTAATCTCGCCGGATTTTGAATTTATGCTCTCCATCGCCAGCATGAGCTTGTTCATCTGATTGTTAATATCCTGCATAGAGTGCGCCGCACTAAGCGACATGCTGTTTGCGTTGTTAGCATTTTGTGCATTTTGCTTTACCTGTTCGGATATATCATTTATCGATGCCGCCAGAAGCTCCAGCGAGCTTGCCTGTTCGGTCGAGCCTTGAGCCAGCGACTGTGCGGCAGCAGACACCTGATCGGAGCTTCCCGCCACCTGGTCGGACGACAATTTTATCTGCTTTAATGTGCTGCTTATGGTTTTAATAAACTGTCTTATCGACTGCTCGATGTTCTCAAAGTCCCCGATAAATCTCTGGGACGGCTCTATATCAAAGTTGCCGTCAGCCATCTCTGACATTGCTGTGTCTATATCGGTTATGTAGGACTTTATTGTCTCCATTGAGGATTTAAGGTTCTTAGCAAGTATACCGAACTCGTCTTTAC
>CAYSTR010000211.1:0-5401 GCA_964433745.1 uncultured Oscillospiraceae bacterium
TGAGACTAACTATATGAAGTCAAGCTAAATTTAATCTTTAGGCAATTAAAATATTGACAGCATGAACCCGCACAGCAGATATTAGCAGGCTAAGCGGCAGACCAGCACCCCCAGGCGCAAAAAGGCGCGCCAAAACAGGGGGTACCGGCCTGCCGGCGGCTAAAGCCGCAAGCCTATCAGCTGTTCCCCTACTGTCAATACATGAAAAGCCGTGTGATTAAATATCCCTCACTTGAGGGGTTTGCGGCTCAAACGATGAGCCGGTAGCCAGCAAATGAAAGACGATTCGCGACAGCTTTTTGGCTGTATGACTAAGTGCGACATAATAATGCTTGCCTTCGGCTCTCTTTTTGGCGAGATAGGTTTTGAAAGTTTCGTCTCGCATGGAGACCGTTCTGGCGGCGTTGATGAAAGCCCAGCGAAGGTAGGCGGAGCCGTGTTTTACCATAGGTGTGTTGGTTGCCGTATATTTGCCGGACTGATATGTTGAGGGTTCAAGTCCGGCAAAGGCAAGTAGCTTCGCAGGACTTTTAAAGTTGGATATCTCACCTATCTCAGCAAGGATTATTCCACCGAGAGTGTACGAAATACCGGGTATTGACAGTATTGGTGAGTTTAAAGCAATTACGGCGGTTTCAATCTGTTCATCAAGCAAATCAATTTCAACCTGAACATGACGAATAAGCCGTATAGTCTGCTGAAGTTCAAAAGCGACAGAGGGGCTGTTTTGCCCGATTGACTTTGCCGCGAGCGACTTTATTGTGTTAGCCTTGTCTTTACCGTACCTTCCGACAGACGCTTTGGAGAGAAGGTTTGTGAGTTTTGTAATATGGCATTTGGCGATGGAGGCTGCGGTTGGGTATGCCAATAAGAGTTCGTAGGATGTGACTTGATGTATCGACCACACTGCGGCTTTAAGTTCCGGGAAAAGTATAGTTACAAGACGCGCAACCGATGTTTTAAGCCTTGAACGATGTTCCACAAGCCTAAACCTATTTCTGACTAATGACTTAAGCTCCGAAATCTGGTAAGATGGTTGCGAGTAGGACTTGAAGTCGTCAGAAAATAGCATAACAGCCAAAAACCTTGCGTCGGTTTTGTCTGTCTTGGTTTTCCTTAATGATTGCGCCTTGCGATATAGATTTACGTGCAGGGGATTGAATACGGTAATATTCAGCCCCTTACCGCGTAAAAAGGAGACGAGATTAATGCTGTAATGACCCGTGGCTTCCAGCCCTACTTTTATATTTTCGTGACCGTTATCCACAGCAAGAGATAAGATTGTTTTGTACAGAGTTTCAAAACCCTCATAAGAATTGGAAAATGTGAGGTTTGGGACGAGAACCGTGCCGTCGCAACCTAAGATGCAACAGTCATGTTTTTCAGATGCGACATCAATACCAACGTAAAGCATTTGAACAACTCCTTTAGATAGATTAACGCTGTTTTATCTCTACAAACGATATGCAGTATGTATCCTTGTCCGAGATAAAACGTCTATGCGTTATCTAACTAATCAACAATTAAGCACACCGCTGTAGTTGTAGCCTCAAGTGAAACAGTCGGAGTTTTCTCCGCCGTAGGTGACTTAACCACTTTCAGCGCTTGCGTTAATTATATAGAGTTTTGGAAAATAAGAAAGAAAGGGTAATGAACTCTATGAGGTTCATTATACAAGGTGACTGCGTGAGAGATTACTTTCGGTTTTTAAAAAGGGTGAGAAAGCGCGACATAAGCTCTTTCATGGTGTTTCTTATCACAGCCGTTATTTTGAATATCACAAAGTTGTTAAGCGCTTCCATTTCCGGCAACCTTGGACAAGATGCGTTTCTGAGGAATGTGGACGCAGTTTCCGCATATCTTTCCGCCATGGCCTTGATAGCTATTAGCAGTATCGTGGCCGGCTCACTTAACTGGTGGTTTAATATAAGGAGATCGGGGCGAACAGCATACAGCCTTGACGCTAGCCTTGCCAAATACTTATTGGGAATTTCGTATAAAGACCTGACAAACCGCAGTTCGGGGGACTATTTGTCGTTGAATCCCGGCGGTGTTGATACGCTGAGTTCCTTCGCCGGGAATGATATATATAATTATGGCAGAGAGCTTATTGGTTTGGCGGCCGCTATAGTTTTTATGGTAAAAATAAATTGGGTTCTCACCCTTGTTTATTTAGCGGCTTTTCCATTAATAATACTTTTACAATCGAGGGTATCGAAACCTATCGAAAAGCAACAGAAGAAAGTTTCTGAGGCTATGGCGAGATATAACGAGGTAGTCGTTGATGCACTTCAAAATCCTACGATGGTGGTAGCCTACTCTCTCGAAGAAACGATGGAGGCGCGCTATCAGGATGCCTATTCCGGAGCATTTACCGAACTTATTAAGTCTGTCAAAACCAGCTCTTTGCTGGGTATGATTGGCGAGAGCGCCGCTGGTGTGCCGAATCTTATCGTCATACTTTACTCCGGAATAATGACCGCTATGGGGAAAATGAGTTTAGCCGAGTTTATCGCTTTTCGAGTGATAAGTGAATCGGCCAATAATTGGCTTTATTCGTTGCCTTGGGTGCTTGGGAACATTAGGACGAACATGGCGAGAGTGCGGCGATATTTGCTATTGACTGAAGCCCCGCCGGAAAACTCGGAGGAGGATTTTGGTCAGCATTTGATACGGGAAGACGCTCCGGCGATAAAAATAAAAAATGTCAGCTTCGGTTACAGCGATGACAGAAGCATAATTAGAGACCTTACGCTAGAAGTTCCAAAGGGCAAGCGTGTGGCACTGATTGGCCCCAGCGGCTGTGGCAAAAGCACAGTTATGAAACTTCTTCTGGCTCTTTATAAGCCGGATTCAGGTGATATATACATAAATGGCGCAAATGCCAATGAATTGGGATTGAAAACCTTGAGAGATCAGTTCGCCTATGTGCCTCAGGATAGCTTCCTGTTCCCTGATTCTATAAAAGAAAACATATTGTCAGGCACGGACCTGGACAAGGAAAGACTTGAAACCTGTATAAATGCGGCCGGTCTTAGTGAATTTATTGCCGGAATTCCCGATGGAATTGAAGCCCAGCTTAAAGAATATGCAGAGAATATTTCCGGCGGCGAGAAACAGCGAATCGCTACCGCCAGAGCCTTTTATCGGAACGCGCCAATTGTGCTTTTCGACGAGGCTACATCCTCTCTTGATCCGATAACCGAGAGGTCGGTGCTTGACACTTTTATTAAGTCTATGGCAGGTAAAACTGCGCTTATTGTGGCGCACAGGCCGTCAGCTATATTGTCTTGCGACCTGATTATGATGATGGAAAACGGAAAAATCGCGGCTTCCGGAACTCACGCCGAGCTGTTGGAGCATAGTGAACACTATAGGGCATTGTTTGAGGAGGCTGAAAATAGTGGAGGTAACTAAATGGCAGGCGGCGAAGTTTGTTCTCGGCTTCAGTAAGCCGTATAGACAGCCTTTTATTGGTGGCGTTCTTCTCGCACATTCGGGGAGCGCGCTTTTTCCGATCTGTGCCTCTTTGATGATTGGCGGTGTCACGGCGGAACTGACAAAGGGGAACGCATTGGGTGTGGCGTTTATCAGCATAGGCATATTTCTTGTGACGATTCTCGTCAGTGCTATTGGCGGATTGGGGAGATTGATTTGGCAAAGTGCTTCCGCAAAAGTGACCCGCGACTTCAAGGCCGCAATTTTCAGCTCATTCGTAACAAAAAGCGTTGAATCAACCGAACACTCAGGGCTTGGCATAAACGCCATTAATGCTGATGCCGACGCTGCAGCAAGATTATATACATTCTTCCTTAGCAGGTTTTCATGGCTATTTATGAGCGGTGTGCCCAATACCATTGCTATATTTCTGATAGATTGGAGGATTGGTCTAATTACCCTCGGAATTTCGCTCTTTTGTATCGGTGCAATGTCACTTTTCATAAAGCCATCAGCACGGGTTAATAAATTGAGAAAAAGCGTCCACGCAGAAAGCCGCAAGTCTCTTGGCGATATACTTACTGGAGCGGCGGCTATTCGCGCCTTTGGCGCTCAACAAAAGGCATATTCCGAATATGACAACCTTATTTATAAGGTGTTTCGGCTTTATCTAAAAGAGAGTAACTATGGAGGGTTAAGCACTATCTTTGCCTACTCAATGGTTTTCCTGACAACACTCGGAATATTTGCTGTAGGTGCGGCTTTTGTCGCTGACGGCTCTCTCGGCTTCCCTCTGTTAATGATGATACTACCGTTGGCCACTGCATCCGTGAACGCGTTAGAAAATCTTGGATGGCATCTGACATATGTTCAGGATCCACTAATTGCCTGCCAAAGGGTATATACATCAATGGATGGAAAGATTCCCGAAAAGCTATCTAACGAAAATGTCGACTGGGATGGCCGTTACCATTTAGAAATAGACATACCCGAGTTCAGCTATAAAGGCGCTGAAGGCGAAGTGCTGGAGGACATTAAGTTGAAAATTGAAGAAAACGAGTTTGTTACGTTTATTGGCGAATCCGGCTGTGGTAAATCCACACTGCTCCGGGCTGTCCTGGGATTTTATGACAGGGATAACATAGGTCTGACAATAGGTAACCTGAGTTATTCTCACAAAAACATTTTACAGTGGCGCGGACTTTTCGCATATGTTGACCAGAGTTGCAAACTTTTCGATATGACCATTGGGGAGAATATAGCTTTAGGCAAGAAAGGTGCAAGCTCAGAGGAAGTCCGCGAAGCCGCAAAAGCCGCCCATGCCGATGGATTTATCTCTAAACTGGAAATGGGCTATGATAGCCCAGTCGGCGAAAAGGGACAGAGTCTTTCTGGTGGAGAAAAACAGCGCATAGCCATAGCGCGCGCACTAGTTCGAAAGTCTCCAATACTAATTTTTGACGAGGCCGGCAGCGCGCTTGACGCCGAAACCGAAAAGCGTATTATGGAAGAAATGAAAGCCCTTAGCGAAAATCATACTGTGTTGACTGTTACACATAATGTAATGAGCGTCCAGGCCGCAGATAGAATAGTAGTGCTAGACGGCGGAAGGATTGTTGGAAATGGCAGTCACGCTGAGTTAATCCAAAGTTGTGAAAAGTACAGGGAGTTATTAGCCAAGGGCCTAATGTCGGTACTTAACAGTAGATAGCGATTTTTAAGGGTAGTCTGAGAGATTGAAAACCCTTTAAAATCAAGGATTTTTGGCTCAAAATCCTGTTTCTTCCCACTACTTGGGGATGTCTTGCAAAACCACAAAAAAGTCCTCGAAAAAGGTAAAAGGATAGAAGTAGGATAGAAGTAGGATAGAAGTAGGATAGAAGTAGGATAGAAAAAACCAAAATTTTACTGATAAAAGCATTCAGAAAGAGCAACAAATATCACATCCCGAAATCGGCTTTGA
>CAYSTR010000212.1:0-5391 GCA_964433745.1 uncultured Oscillospiraceae bacterium
CCGGTAATCTACGGCTGCGGAGCCATGCCCGAAAATGCCGCTCAAACCGAACGGTTATATAAGGATAAGTATACTACCGACAGTGTACTCATGCTATTCGGACAGGGTGACGGCGGCGGAGGTGCAGGAGCGGAGCATCTCGAATGCCTAGCTCGTGAAAAAGATTTAAATGGATTGGTGCCTGTAGTACAGGATACAGCTTTAAGCTTCTTTAAAAACCTCGAAACAAAAGACGGAATAAAGACATGGGCTGGTTCTCTTGACCTTGATCGCCATACCGGTACGCTTACCTCAAGCGGTAAGAGTAAATTTTACAATTATAAGCTTGAGAATTTGCTAAAGGAAGTCGAACTGCTTTCTGTTATGGCAAATATAAGGAATGGTACTGCTTATCCGAGAAAAGAGATCGAGAGGATATGGAAGAACGTCTTACTTTATCAGTTCCATGATATTCTGCCGGGAACATCGATTAACCGCGTGTACAACGAGAGCCATTCCCACTATGAGAAGATGATTACACAACTGGATAGGTTAGCAGCCGATCTCATCGAAGCTCTCACCCTATCGCAGGAAAGAAGCGTATTCAACAGTACACAGTTTACGCGGGATGAATGGATAAAGCTAGACGGAGAATGGCGGTTTGTCCATGCTGAGCCTTATTCATCCTCTGCTCCGATTAAAAAGGATTTCGTGTCCCCCATATCCGATAGGCAGTTACTGGAAAATGAGCTGCTTCGGGTTTTGTTTGATGAAAGCGGTGCAATCGTCTCTGTTTATGATAAGCAGGCAAACCGTGAAGTCATTTCCGGGCAGGGGAATGTACTAACCGTATATACAGATATGTTAGAGTGCGGTACACAATCATGGGAGATAGGCAGCAGTGCCTGGGATCTGACCGATAACTATAGGGATAAGCCGAATGAACGGTTTGTGCTTGACATGGTTACACCTAAGGTTGACGGACCATGCGCCAGTCTTACTATGGAGTACAGCTATAGAAGCTCTAGGCTTATTCAGGAAGTTATTCTCATGCAGGGCAGCAGACAGCTCGACTTTGTGACACAGTGTGACTGGAACGAGTCGGGAAGGATGTTAAGGACACATTTTGATGTCAGCGTCTTTACAGATATGCTGACACGCGGTATTCAATTCGGCGCTTTGAAGGAGCCGCTTAACCAAAATACCGAGTGGGAGGCATTCAAATCAGAGGTAGCGGTACACAAATATGCCGACCTGTCAACCCCGGATTATGGCGTTACGCTGCTTACTGATTACAAGCACGGACTCCATCCAGAAAAAGGAAAGCTCGACCTTTGCTTGCTTCGCTCACCCGAGTTTCCGGCTAAGGAGCTTGATAAGGGAGTTCATAGCTTTACCTATACGCTCTATCCTCATATTGGTGATACCGTAAGGGCAGAGGTGGTAAAACAAGCGTATATAAAGAATAATCCGCTTAAGATCACAGTAAATACATTCGATACTCCGCTATTTAAAAGCCAAAACGGAATTATAGAGAGTATCAAGCTGGCCGAGGATAGAGACAGTGTTGTTGTCAGGGTATATGAGCCTTACGGTGCTAACTGTAACTTCACACTTGAACCTTGTTTTGAGATCGGAAGTATATTTACCGCCGATATGATGGAGAACAGACGCACTAAGATCAAGGTCACGGACAATAGAATAGAGATACCGCTTAAACCATTTGAGATAGTCACACTGTTAATAGTTAGGGGAGAATGATTGAGATGCTGCGTGAGTTAAGGAATGAATTTGAGAAGAATAATAACGTCTACGAGCAAGCTAGGCTTACTTTTTTAGGTGTAGATGGGTATGATGTGTACAACTGCTCGATACCTTTTGTACATGGGGGTAGGTCATATATTTACGGCAGGGTAGAGAAGCCCGAGGAATGGGCGAGAAGCCGGGTTATGCTGTTTGAAAATACCGGTAAGGATCTATGGACACGTGTAAACAATAGTATGATTTATCAGCTTGAGGATCCTAACATAGCATTTGTAGAAGGTAAGCTTGTACTGGGGGGAGTGTTCGTTTTTTACAGCAAAGGGCAGGGTGTGAACATTCAGAATATGTTCTACCGCGGAACTGACCTTGAGGATATGTACTTCTTTACAATAGGTCCTTTAGGTATGAAGGATATACGCTTAGTTCAGATGCCTAAGGGTAAGATAGGTGTATTTTCGCGTCCAAGAACTAAAGAAGTGTTTGATAAGTTCGGATGCTACAGTGCAATCGGGTTTACGACTATCAGTTCCCTTGATGAGCTGTCTGCTGATGTGATAGACAATGCAGCGTACATACCCGATCTGTTCGGCAGCGAGGAGTGGGGCGGTGTAAATCAGGCCTACTATCTCGAAAGCGGAAGGATTGGCATGATAGGACATAAATGCTACAATACGCTGGTAGCCGGAGAAGAAAAGAGCACATATCTGACCATGTCGTTTGTCTTTGATACTGAAAAAAACAGGGTTATTGAGGAGAAAATTATTGCGACGAGAAACAGCTTCCCGGCTTATCGCTCAAAAAAATCGCACATTGTAGATTGCACCTTCCCAAGCGGTATTGTTATGCGTGAAGACGGAAAATGTGATCTATACAGCGGCTTAAGTGACTGTGCCGAAGGCAGGGTGATAATTGATTACCCCTTTGAAGGGTACGGAAAGATCATAACCTATTAATTTGGGAGGGTAACTGGTATGGAAATGTATAATAAGGCTTTTAAACCAGAAAATCAGAATATTGTCAAGGCGGCTAGAAATCAATGGGTAGAACGGATTCCTCTATATGAACATGGTATTGGTCTCGGGACTATGGAAAAGATCATCGGCAAAGAAGTTATCTCGCTTGTCGGCGGTGATTTTGAGGATAAAAAAGAGTGGATTAGACGCATGTCGGAGTTTTACAAAGTTATGGGATACGACTTTCTCAACTTCGATATGAACATAGGCGGAGCACTGCCCGGAGGCGGCGCATTGGGCGGTCACGTGACACCGGCAATTAAAGATCGCGCCGATTTTGAACGTTATCCCTGGGATGAGGTGCCAAGCATCTTCTTTAATAGCTTCGGTTCTTATTTTGATGCGTTAAAAGAGGTGTCTGAACCCGACTACAAGGCTCTTGGAGGCCCGGGAAACGGTATATTCGAGTGCGTACAGGAGCTTACAGGTTATGAAGGTCTGTGCTACATAAAAGCTGATGATGAGGAGCTGTATGCTGATCTCTTTAAAAAAGTCGGCGAAACCAACTATAAGATATGGGAACACTTTCTGAAAAACTATGACGACTGCTATTGTATGTTCAGATTCGGCGATGATTTAGGATTTAAGAGCACCTCGCTCCTATCCGCAGAGGACATAAATGAATATATTATTCCAGAGTATAAGCGGATAATCGAGCTTATCCATACAACCGGCAAACCATTTCTATTCCACTCCTGCGGAAAGATATTCAATGTAATGGACGACATAATAGAAAAGGCCGGAATTGATGCTAAACATTCTAATGAGGATGAGATTGCACCATTCTGGGAGTGGGTCCATCGCTACGGCGACAGAATAGGCAATTTTGGAGGTATAGATACCGATGCGGTCTGCCGGCTGTCCCGCGAGGATATGAGGGAGTATATTACCGAGGTTGTAGAGAAGTCGAAAAACCATGGAGGCTTTGCGTTTGGTTCGGGCAATTCTATACCTGATTATGTCCCTGTGGAGAACTATATAGCAATGAATGAGATAATTAGAGAGCTTCGAGGCGAATGAAATGACAAATCGTGAAGAGGTATATAAAACCTATTGACGGCTTTGGTTTTCACGAATATCTTGAATAATGCGAGGATTTGAGATGCGAAGCACTCTTGGCGGTTAACTGCGGAATGGGGTTTATTGACGCTTGCAGTGAGGATAAGATTGAGGAAGCCATTACCGATGCTCTGGACGATATCGAATACTGCATAGGCGAAAAAAGCACTGTTTGGGAACAATAATAGCCGGGTGGATAGAGCGTCGTAACGATGTTTTGTTCACGTCTGGGATTGTTCCAGAGCGCGGTAAAATGCGCCTTTATACCGGTATTAGTGATTGCAGGTTAACAATCCTTTTTAAACAGGAGATTGCATATGGATTATATCAGTGAATATGAGCGTTGGTTAAAATATTCAGATGAACAAACAAAAGAGGAGCTTTTATCCATAAAGGATGAGCAGGAATTAATTAGTCGGTTTTCAAAGCATCTGGAGTTTGGCACGGGTGGTCTTAGGGGGGTTATTGGTGCCGGAATTAATCGCATGAATATATACGTTGTGCGGCGTGCGGCATTGGGATTAGCCCAATATATACTTATGCGGACAGATTGTGGACATGAACAAGGTGTGGTTATTGCATATGACAGCAGGCATTTCTCTGAATGCTTTGCCAATGAAGCCGCCAGGGCTTTGTGCGGGATGGGAATCCGCACATATATCTTCGATAATCTGCGCCCTACCCCGCTGCTGTCTTTTGCCGTCAGAAAGTTAAATGCGATTGCCGGGATTGTTATTACTGCCTCACACAACCCTAAGCAATACAACGGCTTTAAGGTTTACTGGACAGATGGTGGGCAAATTCCTCCTAATATCGCAAATTCAATTAGTGGGGTTATGGAAAAGATAGATGTGTTTGAGATTCCCCAAAACCGAAACAACATGACGCCAATAGTAATTGGAAATGAGTTGGATAATGCTTATCTCGAACAGGTTTATATGCAATCATTAATAAAAATTAGTGCAGCTTTAAAGGATTACAAAATAGTGTACACCCCTCTGCATGGTTCAGGAACCTCGCTTGTTCCGGCAATCCTTAAAAAAGCCGGATTTGAGCATGTCTATGTAGTAGAAGAGCAAATGGTTCCCGATGGTGATTTTCCCACAGTCAGATCACCTAATCCGGAGGACAGTGCTTGTTTTAAGCTTGCTACCGAAAAAGCACTTAAGATTGGTGCATCCCTAGTTCTTGCTACAGATCCCGACGCAGATAGACTAGGTGTCGCAGTAAAAAATACTGACGGTCAATTTGTACTGCTTACAGGCAATCAGGTGGGTGTCTTGTTGGCTTATTATATTTTGAGTGTCAGCAGAGAGAAGGGTACCCTTTCTATCAATTCAGCTATTGTTACCACTATCGTGTCTACATTGATGGTTAGGAATATAGCCAAGGATTTTGGTGTTGCGTATTTTGAGACACTGACGGGTTTTAAATTTATAGGGGAAAAAATACATGAATTTGAACAAAGTGGACAATACTCATTCCTATTTGGCTTTGAAGAAAGCTATGGTTATCTTGCCGGTACATATGCAAGGGATAAGGACGCGGTATTAGCCTCCATGCTTGTTGCTGAAAT
>CAYSTR010000213.1:0-5353 GCA_964433745.1 uncultured Oscillospiraceae bacterium
TTTCTGACCTCCAACTTCCCGCACGAGATTATAGAACCACGGCTATTATGCGAGGGAGAGGATGCGCGTGCTATTGAGCGTTTTATATTAAAGACAATATCGGGGCGGGAGCTATTTGAGGACGATACCCCCATTCCTGCTAATTTCATTACAACCCTTAATACATGGGTGTCTCCGTTTGGTATTACCCCAAAATATACATATTCAAGCGAAAAGCATGGTAAGGGATATCATATAGATCCTGTTATAGAGGATTTGGATAAGGAGTATGACAAGCTTTTGGGCGGCAGATTTGGTGCCGATTTAGAAAAAACAACCGCTTGGGAAGCTCTTGTAGAGGATGTATTAGGAGATATCCTGCCCATACGCCGCGTTATGCCAAGTCTTACAGGCATGATAACAAATCCGCTAGTAGCTCTCATGGGAATGGAAAACTACTACTGTGCCATGTATGACTGCCCGGAAAAGCTGCATTTTGTTATGGATATGGCTTGTAAAATATACGAGGATTATTACGATTATCTAGAAAAAAATGCGTTGTTGCTCCCTACAAACGGAATAAGCCCTGTCGCACAGGAAAGTTTTGCTTTTACTGATGAGCTTCCGGAGGATAGAGTGAGCAAAACCACCGAATGCTGGGGTTTTCTAGAGTCACAGGAAGCCACTGCGGTATCACCCGAGACGTTTGGAGAGTTCGTTTTCCCATATCAGGATCGGTTAGCCAATAGATTCGGATTGTTGTCATACGGCTGCTGCGAAAGGGTTGATGCTATCTTCCCGGACTATATATCGAGATGGAAGCACCTTAGAAAGCTGTCTGTATCCCCTTTTAACAACGAAGAGCAGATAGGTGAGTTTTTAAGAGGCAGCCGGATTGTGTACTACAGTAAGCCCAGAGCAGAGCATGTAACCATAAAAGGTCCTCTAGACGAGGACATGATAAGCACATATTTTGCGGGTATAGCAAGGTCGGCGAGCGGTTGTATTCTAGAGATAGCGCAACGTGAGGTTGGGACTATATTCGGCGACGCAAATCGCGGCAAGGTATATGTAAGATTGGCTAAGGAAGCAGTAGAAAAGCATTGGAAGCCCTAAATATAAAAGAAAACCTGTAATTTCGCAATAAAAGCGCGAATTACAGGTTTTCCTTTATAAGGAATCGCTTTTGTAAGCTGAAAACTGACAGCTTTCTCATGAGGCTTATTTTGTTATCTTCCAGCTCAATCTTTTATTCTATATGTATATAAAACCCCTCTTAATGTAGCTGTTAACACATTGAAAAAATGAAAAGCGGACTGATAAGCATTAAAACCATTAATTATTATATTACTTTTATCATGTCTTAACAAGTAAAAATGCATGAAACACCCTAAAATGTAACTAAATATCCTAGCTGAACCACAAACAATACAGTAATATATGCCAATTAATTATATTGACTTTACCATGTATTAATGCTATAATATTCATGATTTATTGTATGCAGGATGTGAACTGGGTGAGGATTGCTGTTGTGGATGATAACGAGCAGGAGCAGGGTATTCTTTGTAATGCTTTAACCGATATTCTATCGGCTTCATCACTCTCTGCGGAGCTATCGGTTTTTAAGAGTGCTGAACAGCTCTTAGAGATCATAAAACCCGGAATGTTCTCGATTATATTTTTGGACATATATATGAGCGGTAAAACCGGTATGGAAGCGGCGCGGGAGGTATACCGTACAGATCCGCATTGCAGACTGGTTTTTTTTACCACAAGCTCACAACATGCTATAGAGAGCTACGATGTCCGTGCGCGGTATTATCTTCAAAAGCCGCTCGACCGCGTGCGCTTAGAACAGGCTATGGAGGTCTGTTTAAAGGGATTAACCGATGATATCCGGTATTTAACAGTTCGTATTAACCGCATACCCATAAAAATTTTATACCGTGATATCTTTTACATATCAAGCAGAGGGCGCTGTTCAGAGATACATCTAGCAGACCGTACAGTGGGAATCAGCGAAAGCTTTGGAGAGATAAATGAAATGCTAGCCGACGACGGACGTTTTTATCTCTGCAACAAGGGAATATTAGTAAACCTAGACAAAGTGGACAGGCCGGACGGAGAGTTTTTCATCCTGCAAAACGGTACGAGTCTGCCTATTCGTCAAAAAGGCAGTACAATGGCACGCCGTGTGTTTTTGTCTCGTTGTTTTCCAGAGGTGACAGGAGAGGAGCGGGTGTGTAAAGAATGAAAAGCTTAAAGCTTCTTATTGCTTTGTGTGTCGCTGTGTATCTGTTGATGTGTATACCGGTGGTGGTTCATGCGGAGGGTATTATTATCACGGGTATCGGTAATCCTATTGACCCCATTGCCACTTCAATAGAGCATGCTTCTTCAAAGGAAGATTTACAAGACATCCTTTACGATCTGTATCCATGTTCATATCCCAACGGACGTTTTCTTGGTTTTTATCCCTGTCCTGTCATATGGGATATCGATTCGGTAGACCTTACCCGGCATGGATTAACATATGTCAAAGGTACGTTAATGCCGGAGGATGGATATAGTTTAGCTTCTGGTCTTTCCGATATTGTCGAGTATCCTGTATATATTCCGGGGGATAATCCTCAAACCATTGTACCTATCACAGAAGTACAGGTTGACGAAGGCGGATTTCCTTTTGAGCTTTTGGGAATAGGTGAAAATACCGGCAGTCTTATGATTAATGACTATACTGTAAACTGCTTGACTGAACGCTTTGGTGAATGCTATAAAGCGACTATCGGTTGGGATTACAGCCAAGTAAATACAAAAACCTCCGGCATATATGAAATTTCGGGTATACCCTCTCTCCCACCCGGTTTTACGCTTCCGCAAGGTATTGAACCGCTTAAAGCGTTAATTGGAGTAGTGTATCCTGACCGTGTCGATCTATCTGTAGCCTATAAAAATTATTACAAGCAGCTTAAATGCGATTTTATATATATTATCAAGGATGTACGTTCAGCGCGGGTGGACTTTAGCATCGACGGCGGTGAATGGACGGAGGATAGTGTAACACCGCAAGGTGAGGGAACAATTTATGGTAAATATTACCAGCTTAATGAATCAAGCTTAGTTATTTTACTGTCAAGGCTCTCACAACAAGTAAAATATGCTTTTCGTGTAAGATATGACGGAGACAGGATATCCAACACAATTAATGTATATTTAAATAACGGAGTAACAACCATCTCACCCGAACCGTTCATCGGCGATAACGATAACAGTGACCGCGATGACCAACCGGTTTCGCCGCCCAATGACCAAATACCGGACAACTTACCGGATATCAGTTATAACAATTTAACTATTGATTCAAATGAGAATATTAGGCAGTATGAGCCAAGCGAAGCAACCCAAGAAACCGAATCAAATCCCCTTGTTCCACCATCACAATCAGTAAAAGCTCCGCCCAGCCCACATAATGTAACATCGCTGACAGGCGCCGAGCTGCGTCGAAAAATTGAGCAAAACCCTCAAACATTATTATTTGAGCGACAGGGTGTATCGGTAGAGCTGCCCAGTACCTTCCTTTCTTCACTTGATATTGATGATACAGAATATCTGGTCGTACGTATCACCAAACCTGATGACTGGAGCTTTGTGCTTGAGATTTTTGCTAATGGCAGAATTATTGAGGATATTCCCCCTACGCGTATCTGGTTTCCCTGTGCCCAGCGTCCGGAGGATGATTATATCTTTGTTTGTCAGGGCAAAGACATTGAAACAACCGCTTTAGAGTACAATAAAACACGCAATATTGCATTGTTTGAGATTACCTCAACCGGGCTATACCACGTCCGTATGAAACTATCTGTACCGGATGTATCTGATAATGAACCATCCTCGCCCGTCACACAAACACCTGTGACCGTAAACACAGAATCCTCGGATAATAACGATAACCTTACCCCAGCGAACGATAAAAGTACTTCGGAGAAACCCATAAGCAACGATATGCCCATGTTTATTTTTGTCTCTATCTCAGCGGGAAGCGGATTGGCGAGCTTTAGTCTGCGTGGGCTATTAAAAAACCGAAAGCGGGAGTTTATCACCACCACCGCTCTGTCCTTGCTGACACTGGCGTTAAGCTGCGGGTTATTTATGCTTTTATACCAAGTAAATAATAAATACACTACTCCCGGCGACTACCCGATAAACGGTGAACTTCAGATAACAGATAAATCCCTGGACGAAACCCCTGTTAGGTTTCTGATATACGACTGGGAGGTATATCCGGATGTACTGCTTGAACCGGATGATTTAGCGGACACATCCGCTGCACGCTACAGGCAGTATGTCCATATCGGACAATACGGCGGGATGGAACTGGGTAATAAAAATGCCTCTCCCCACGGCTCGGCAAGCTATTTACTGACATTGAACCTGCCCGAAGAAGAAAGGATTTATTCCCTGCATCTACCGGAGATATATTCGTCCTACAGACTATACATAAACGATACCCTGCAAAGCACTGTAGGTGACCCTTATATAGATAGCTATAAACCTCTTCTTAAAAATCAAACTGTTGCATTTAAAGCAAAAGGCAGTACGAGACTTCTAATTCAAGTAAGTGATTTTTCCGGCTTCTACAGCGGAATTACCCATCCGCCGGCGTTTGGTACGCTCGAAGCGATAGACCATATGCGTTCTTTTAATCTGACGGTCTGGCTGTGCTCTTTCTTTGTAGCTATATTCTGTGCCGCATTAGCTCTTTATCTCGGTCTGCGTATGCAGCAAAACCGTGCATTGTTGTTTGCCGCTATAGGTCTTTGTCTTGCCGTAAGATATTGTTTACCGCTTTTAGTGGGATTAACCTCACTTCCGCCTCAACCGTTCCAGATGATAGGGGTATTTTGTTATCATATCATTCTACTATTCTCAGGTCTTTTAGCGGCAGAATACTGCGGACTGGGTAAACGTCATAGAATATGGTTTTTTTCCTTGTCAGGGATGTTCTGCACTGCGATAGTAACAGGTAACCTAATCGCTCCATTGTTGGGTTTAGACGGTATGCTGGGATTTTCGTCTCTGACAGAGATTTATAAATTTTTAATAGCAGCATGGCTTTTATGCTGTTCGGTCTATGGTATACTCCGTAAACTAAGCAGCCGAACCCTGCTTTTCGGATCATTATTCTTTGCTTCTTCTCTTCTTATGGACAGAGCATTACCTGTATATGAGCCTATCTTTGGAGGATGGTTTGCCGAAGCGGGAGCAGCAGTTCTGGCGGCTTTATTAGGCGCGATATTATGGCACGATCTAGCTGATGCATACCGTTTTCGTATGACCTACGCACAAGAACAGCGTCACATCACCTCACAGC
>CAYSTR010000214.1:0-5352 GCA_964433745.1 uncultured Oscillospiraceae bacterium
GACCGTTCTATAGAGTTTTACAAGGCGATAGGTCTGACTGTTAAGATGACCTGGGGAGACATTGGCAAACGCGCCGCTATGCTTGACATGGGAGACGGCGGGTGCATCGAGCTGTTCGAGAACGGTGAAAGTGGTACAGTTGCCGATAGAACGGCGGGTGTATGGGCACATCTGGCGCTTGGAACGGACAAGGTGGACGAGATGTTTAATAAGGCGATTGCTGCCGGTGCGAAAGAAAAAACCGCTCCTTTTGACATTGATATCCCCTCAGACCCCGCTCTGCCTGTTCGGATTGCTTTTGTGACAGGTATCGACGGTGAGGTTATTGAATTTTTCCATGTGAGATAGGAAAGGGTATGTAAGTATATGTATTTCGACAAGAATCGGCTTCCCGAATTCAAGAATATCGCAGCAGTCCTTGAAAAGAAAGCTCCCGAGAGACCGACCTTATTTGAATTTTTCATAAACAGGCGTTTAGAGAAGCTGTTCACCGGAAGTGAGTTAAAGCAAGGCTGCTCATTTAAGGACTATGTGTCGCACTTTGTGCATTGCTTTTCCGAAGCGGGATATGATTACGCCACGATACAATCCTGCGGATGGGGTTTTAGCCATGTGGAGGACGATTCCGCCGACGGTAAGGATACTATCTCATTAAACCACAGACCCACTATCTACGACAGGGCTTCGTTTGATGCATACACCTGGCCGGATGTAAACGCCGTCGATTATTCCGGTCTTTCGGATGCCGCTTCCTATATGCCTAAAAGCATGAAGCTTATGGTGGCATGTCCCGGCGGTGTTCTGGAGAATGTCATAGGTCTTACCGGATATGATAACCTATGTATGATGATATATGACGATCCGGAGCTTGTGTCCGATATATTTGACAAGGTGGGGCAAGCGCTCTTATTACACTATAAAAAGGTTTTAGAGCACAAGACCGTGGGTATTCTCATGTCCAACGATGACTGGGGCTTTAACACCCAGACCATGCTGGCCCCCGATGATATGAGAAAATATGTATTCCCGTGGCACAAGCGTTATGTGGAGCTGGCACACGAAAAGGGCATATATGCGGTGCTGCACTCCTGCGGTAACTACCGCGATATCCTGTCGGATATCATCGACGACATGAAGTATGACGGCAGACATTCCTATGAGGACAATATCATCCCTGTCGAACAGGCGTATGAGCAGCTAAAGGGCAGAATAGCAGTCCTCGGCGGTATTGACGTGAGCCTTATGACAAACGGTCCTGCTGAGGAGATATTTGACCGTTCAAGGGCAATGCTAGAGCGCAGTGCTAAGACAGGCGGGTATGCTCTAGGTTCGGGGAACAGTATACCGTCCTCCATCCCGGACGAGCACTATCTGGCTATGATTAAGGCGTGCGTGTCTGATACTCTTTAAGCAGTATATCATATATGTGTTTATTATGCAACCGTTTGTGCGTATTTTGTATGTTTACCGGCATAATATTTATGTGTACCAGATACATAAATATTATTACGGGAGAGTACAAAAATGAAAAGCAAGACTATCGCATTAATCCTTTCGATTCTCCTTGGCACGCTGGGTATTGACAGGTTCTATCTGGGGTATAAGGGGCTTGGTCTCATAAAGCTTGTAACGGCGGGTGTGTTCGGAATCTGGTGGATTATTGATATAATCCTTATTGTCTCTGATAAGCTGCCCGATTCAGAGGGTAACGCATTACAGTAAGCACATAAAAAAGAATGGGTCTGTGACGATTTTTTTACTTTCGTCACAGACCCTTTTAAAATTTACTACTATAATATCTCGCTTATCTTAACAGGCAGACCGGTCTCCATGGATTTATTGCACGCAAGCCCCACAGCCAGTGTTGCCATAGCATCGGCATAGGGCGAGCGGATTTTTGACGCGTCACCGGATATTACAGCCTCCACAAAGGTGCGATCACACTCTACGCCGAAATCTATGTTGTTTTTAATTGTTATACCAATCTCGCTCTCACTGCGGCGGAGAGTGCCGTCGCCCGATATAACACCCTTGGTTTCGGCTACCTTGTCAGCCTCATTAATCCCAAACACCGTCACACGTTCGGTCAGAATATAGTCTAACCGGGCTTTTCTTCCCCCGAATGTCATCTTGGAGTCCCAGCAGGCACCGTCGAGGGAGTAGCAGCCTGTCATAAGGTGAGCGGTTACGCCGTTTTTGAACTTTAGTATAGTCGTGCTCAAATCGTCATTATCGTACCCCGGACATTCATCTGATGTGATGTATCCACGGTCGTTAACCGAGAACACATACTCTACGTCGCCCAGCAGATAGCGCATGATGTCGAGCTGGTGTATGGTCTGCTCCACCAGCTGACCGCCGCAGGTGGATTTTTTAAACCACCAGTCAACCTGCGGTATAGACCCGACACGCGAGCATCCCACCGTGACAATCTGATTATCCTTAACAAACTGTTTAGCTGTTTCGTTTATATTATCGTATCTGCACTGGAAGCCGGAGGCGGTGATAAGCCTCTTTTCGGCAGCAGCGGTACAGATTTTCTTGGCCAGCTCAATATCCAGCGTGACCGGCTTCTCGACAAAGAAGTGTATCCCTCTTTTAATCGTCTCAAACTCAATATCTCCGTGGCATGTGGGCGGTACACAGATAAATACCATGTCGGGGGATACGGCATCATACATGACTTTATAGTCTGTAAATGCTTTTCCCTTGCCAGCCTTTTTGACAAAGCCTTCAGCTCTTTCGGGTATCAAATCACAGAATCCTACAAGCTCTATATCTGAAAATAAAACCAGATGCTCCAGATGATATGTACCTATTCCGCCGCAGCCTATTACAGCAAGCTTTTTCATAGACATTCTCCTTACAGCTTAATTATTTCTCCGCAGGCAAAGTTTACTTCCTTATAGAACGTATCGAAGCTTATATCATCCGATTTTCCGACCTCGGCGGTGAGATAACCGTCAAATCCCGCCTTTCGCAGTGCAGGAATAACTTTTTTAAAGCAAACATCGCCCTTTAGAAGATCAACGAAATCACCGCCGGAGTTTATGCCGCCGTTTCTCTTGAAGTCCTTGATATGTACATTGCGGATACGGTTTCCCAGCACCTCTATCCAGTATTCCGACCATGAGAAGGCGATGACATTGCCCACATCATAGTAAGCGCCTATATATGCGCATTCAAACGAATCGATGAACCGCGCCATGTCCATGGGTGACATGAAAAAGCCGTTCCAGACATTCTCAAGTCCTACATTTATCTTAGCGGCATTAATGTCATTTTTTACAGACGATATGGTCTCGTATGAATATTCATAAGCCTTTTGTATGGACACATCCTCTGCAATACCGCTGGGAACAACGAGAATCCCGCCCGCTCCTAAAGCTTCGGCACATTCTAACTGTTTCTTTATAACATCACCGGCAAAGGCGCGCTTTTTCGGGTCACTGTTGCCCATTGTGCCCCAGTAAAGTCCGGAGGAAATGCTGACCACCGGAAGCCCGGTATCGTCCGAAATCGCCTTTATTTCCTTTAGCTTGTCCGCTTTAATGTCCATCGTCAGAGAATGCAGTCCTTGACCGTCCGCGTCTACATTCAGCTCGATTCCATCAAAGCCCACGGCTTTTATTTGCTCAAACATCTCCTTAAAGCCTGTATTTCCGTCCACAGACCATGCGTTTATTGATTTTTTCACACAATCACATCCTACTAAAAATTATAATCTAATTATACACACAGCGGCTTGAAATTAACATAGAGTTATCGTATAATTATATGGACAAAACGAATGCCGGAGGACTTTTATGTTTACGCGCTTGTACTACCGCCTTTTAGATAAGGGCGACAATAATATTGAGGACGACAGCAGACATCTCATAGTCAACTGCTGCGGGGTGTGCGTACTGGATGCTCCGTTTGTGACAAATGTACCGTCCGGACGTCACGACTTCTATCTACAGTATCTCATAAAAGGGCAGATAAGGGCATTAGTAGACGGAAAAGAGGTGATAATGCATCCGGGGGAGGTGATGGTCTACTTCCCGCACACCCACTATTGCTACAGGATGCACGGAAATGAGCAGGTGGAGTATCTCTGGGCACACTTCACCGGCAGAGACGCGCAGTCCCTCATGGACAGCCTGTCGGTAGAAAACCGTACGGTCGTTTCGGCGGGTATAAGGGAGCGGGTTATTGTGCAGTTTGAGGAGCTATTTCGGGAGTTTATCATAAAGGACGGTATGTTCTTATATTCGTCGGCAGCGAGGCTCACCCTCATATGTGCGGGGCTTTTCAAGGCGGGAGCGTCCGACAGCCAGTACAGCTCGGACACGCGTGTGACGCATACACTGGATTTTATCCACAGAAACTATCAAAGCCCTATAACGGTAGAACAGCTTGCAGCCGCCCAGCATGTGAGCGCCGGACGGCTGCGTACATTATTTAGGCGTGTTACCGGAATGTCCCCCATGGACTATCTCATTACACTGCGTATAAACCAGGCAATGGAACTGATAGTTGGGACCAACCTATCCATTAAAGAGGTGGCGGCGCACGTGGGGTTTTCGGATCAACTCTATTTCAGCAGAATCTTCAAGCAGCGTACCGGGAAGAGCCCTCGGGAATATAAGGTAAGTGCCGGATGATACTAAGTGATATCCTTAAACGGTTTACCGAAATACTCGACTATGGACTGTGAGATGTTCTTGGCAATCGGCTGGATGTTATTTTTTATCCAGTCAGCATCCTTTTTGTTGTCGTGATACGCTATCTCGATGAGAGCGGCGGGGGCTTTGGTTTTTGTGACCTCTCCTAATGTAGTGGTGGGCAGAGCTTTGACCTTAGCGGGGTCGTAGTAAATATTCTTAAAGTTCTTCACCACAATGTCTGCAAAGCGTTTACCGCCCATACTACCCGGCGCGTAGTAGACATCCGTACCGGTGAGCTTGCCGGACAGATCCGGCGGGGAGGCGTTGGAATGAAGCGCCACATGAAGATCGTACTTGCCCTCGTTTGACTGCATTATGGCATAGGCAGTGGGGCGGCTGGGGTCATTGCGGACGAACTGTATACCGTTTGCTTTAAGATAGGGTTCCATGGCATCGGCTACGAGGTTCATGTACTCTTCCTCGTTTCCGCCGTTAATATACTGATTAAATTCCTGTGTTGACGGACTTAAAAAAATCTTTGGCATATTATGTTAATCCCACACCGGGGATTTTCTTGACCTCCTTATGTTTCTTTGGGATATTAAAACCCTGATACATTATATTAAGGTAAAGCGGTATCGGTTAACCATAATATGTAATTTTGCTAGGGTGTATTGAAAAATCTGCATATATGTGCTATTAT
>CAYSTR010000215.1:0-5351 GCA_964433745.1 uncultured Oscillospiraceae bacterium
CTTCGTGTCGAGGGTGACAGCATGATTGGTGCCGGTATAACACACGGCAGCCTTGTGCTTATTCATAAGCAGAACACCGCCGATAACGGTGATATCGTAGCATGTATTGTAGACAGCGAAAACGTGACATTAAAGCGGTTTAAACAGCGTGATAACATGATTGCCCTCATTCCGGAGAATAATGATTATGACCCGATTCTTTTGAGAAGTGAGGATTTCGATTCTGGTTATGCCATAATTTTAGGCGTTGCAAAAACGGTGGTAATAAAACTTTAACCGCCCTGAAGTGTGAAGTATGCTATTTTTTCAATCTATCTGACACATTATTAAAAATCTTTCATACAATGTATTGAAGTAAAAAAGCTTTAAATATTTGTGTAGGAGGATTTTTATGCCTAAAGAAATAATCACTAATCCTGCGCCTGCTTCTAACTGCTTCAAAGAAGCTGTATGTATAGATGCGCAAAGGATATACGACTCCTGTTCTGATAAAGATTGTCTTGAGGATCTTAGAGTATACTTTACAGATGCTGTACAGCCGCTTATCGATCAGGCAATAAGTGTTAAATGCAAGGACGTTGACATAATTAATGTATTTTTAGAGGTTGAACCAGTACCTTTTAACAGAGGCTTTTACTCTGTAGACCTTACCTTCTTTTTCGCAGTTAAGCTGGATGTTTATACATCACCTATCTCCGGACACACCTGTGTTGAGGGTCTTGCTACCTTCTGCAAAAAGGTTATCCTGTTCGGCAGTGAGGGCAGTGTCCGTGTATTCGCTTCCGATAGAAAATCCGCTTGCTCTCGCGGCAGCATAGAGCGCTCGAATCTTCCGAAAGCCACTGTACAGGTTGTTGACCCCATCTGCTTAGGATGCAGAGTATGTGAGAGCGACATCTACGATGCGCCCATCATGTTCCCGTCCGAGGTAGTTGAGCAGTTCGACGGCGATTTCTGCTGTGACCGTCCCAACAAGACTGTTGCTGTAACTATCGGCCTGTTCTCCATCGTTCAGATTGAGAGACCTGTTCAAATGATGATTCCTGTTTACGATTTCTGCGTGCCCGATAAGGAATGCACAACCACAACCGATGATCCTTGCGAGCTCTTCAAGAAAATCAAGTTCCCGATTAACGATTTCTTCCCTCCGCGCCTTACCGACCTTGAATGTGAATAAAAAATAAGGGAAATGCAGACGCATTTCCCTTATTCCTCATGCCGCCGGAGCTTCCGGCGGCTTTTTTGTATTATTCCCCCGCCTTAAAGTTATAGACAGGCTTAATAACGCTCACAATCTCGGCTGTAGGAGCGATATGGGCAGTAATCTCGGACATGTCCTTATAAGCCATAGGACATTCGTCCAGCGTGTCCTTCTTCACAGAGGTGGTGTATATCCCCTCCATTTCCTTTTTAAAGGAGGATAGGGTAAACCTCTCCGCCGCCTCCTTGCGGGACATGAGCCGCCCTGCTCCGTGCGGCGCGGAGTTGTTCCAGTCCGCATTGCCCTTACCCACACAGATAAGGCTTCCGTCACGCATGTTTATCGGGACGATGATACGCTCGCCTTTCTTCGCAGACACAGCACCCTTACGCAATATCATCGCTTCGGTGTCGATATAGTTGTGTGTAGTCGTAAACCGCTCGGATACATTAAGCTTCATGCCTTTTACAAGCTCATCCGCCATAGCCTTACGGTTTAGTGCGGCGAACTCCTGCACTATAGCCATATCGTGGATGTAGTCGGAGAACAGCTCCCCCTCAACATACGCAAGCATCTGCGGAACAGGTGAAGCCTCATCCCTCTTTAGCTTTTTTATACGCTCCTTTATCTCCTTACCGCGCCCCTCACTCTTTAGCTTTCCGATAAGCTCGTCAATATACTTTCTAGAATGAGCGCACAGAGCATTATATCCCGCTTTCTGATAGTACTTCGCCACCTCGCTCCCCAGATGACGGCTGCCAGAGTGAATGACAAGATAAAGCTGTCCGTCCTCGTCCCGGTCTAGTTCTATAAAATGGTTGCCGCCGCCCAGAGTACCTATACTGAGATATGCCCTGTCAATATTTACATGCCGGGCACACCGCAAAGCCGACAAGTCAATATCGGACGCAAAGCGGTGTCCTGTCTGCCTTACATCCCTGCCGGACGGAATCCTTGCGTATATGAGCTTATCAAGCTTCTGGGGCTCAATATGCGGAGCGTCTAGTATAAGCGTCTCCATTCCGCAGCCTATGTCCACACCCACCATGTTAGGCACAACCTTGTCATGTATCGTCATGGTCGTCCCGATGGTGCAGCCTACACCGGCGTGAACATCGGGCATAATGCGGATTTTACTGTCACGGAGAAACTCCTGTTCGCAGAGCGTCTTTATCTGCCCCTCCGTCGCTCTGTCTATGCTGTCGGTGTACACCAAGGCATTGTTGCAGCTGCCTATAATCTCGATTATACCTATTCCTCCCCGCTCATCTTTTTTAATGCATCCCTCTTTATTTCTTCCTTTAGTGATGATAAATATACACTCCACTGCACCTCCGCCGTTCCATATGTGAGATTTTCCTCATATTCAAGCGGCAGCCATGTAGACAAGGGGGCCTCGTTGTGGGAGATTAGTGCCTCCAACTTGTCTAGTCCCCGCCACAGCTTTGCTTCGGGGGTAGAAAGCGTTTCCATCTCGTCAAACAATAAAGACAGCTCCTCCCTTTTTTTATGCGGGAGCAGAGATAGAAGCTGCGTTATTGCAAGAGCTTCTGCTTTTTCGTCCGCTTCGGTTTTATTAAATGCGGGGATGTCTCCGGTAAGAGCCTCACCAAAATCGTGAATCAAGCTCATATGTATGACCTTATTAATATCTATATCAACAAATTCATCGTCTAAGAACATAGCCATGACAGCCAACCGCCAGCTATGCTCCGCAACACTCTCCTGTCTGCCGGTGGACGTCCAGGAATGTCTGGTGTTGCACTTTAGTTTTTCTATGACAGAGAGAAAAAGGATAAGCTCACGCTGGTTCATAAAAACCACCTCCATAAAAAAATGAGGGCTTATTGCCCTCATTAAAAGTTAAAGTACAGGTAATGCTATCCTCGCCAGTATAAATATTGCCGGAGCAACAAGCATGAGACTGTCGCATCGGTCTAGTACCCCGCCCTGACCGGGAAACAGTGAACCGAAATCCTTAATCCCCACCTGCCGTTTGAGCACGGAGGCAGACAAATCACCGAATATAGCCATTGCCACAGCGACAAGTGCATATATAAGTATGATAATATAGTTTAGAGATACACCTGTTATAGAGCTATACGCAAAGCAGAGCGCATAGAACACTATTACGGTGGATATAAGCCCGCCTACAGCTCCCTCCCAGGTCTTTTTCGGACTTAGGTCGGGGGCCATCTTATGTTTACCCAATAAAACCCCGGCAAAGTATGCACCCGAATCGGTAATAAATGCTCCCGCCAGTGACAGCAGTATGAGCAGAAATGCATGTTCCGGTGAGGTCTCGCGGAAATATATAAGACAGCACAGTGCCAGCGGAAAGCCCAGAGAGGCAAACAGCATAAACACCGCATCCTTTAGCATGAGCCGAGGAAAATAACACACGCTAAGACAGAGAATGATTATTGCAAAAATAAAACAGAACAGATAACCATATGAAGTAATAAGATTAAGCGGGATAAGCGGTACAACCGCCGCCGCCATTAAGCACAGCACACTAAGCCCCCACAGCTTCATAAGCTTGAGAGCGGAGAGTGCTTCATATACGCCAATTACACTTAAAAATATAACAGGCAGATTGAATAACACCGAATTATAGAAATACAGAAAAACAAATAGCAAAGCCACAGATACGGCAGAGGTAATCAGCCGCTGGGTCATATTTTTAATAGTCTATGCACCCCTTTAGTTTAGGGAATTACCTTGATGATTTAACATCCCCGAACCGTCTTTGACGTTCGGTATAGTCCTCCAGTGCTTCCATTAAATGCTTTTTGTTAAACTCCGGCCATAGCACCTTGGAGAAGTATAGCTCTGCATACGCAGCCTGCCAGAGCAGAAAGTTAGATATACGCAGCTCGCCGCCTGTGCGTATTATAAGGTCGGGATCGGGAATATCTCTTGTGTAGAGAGCATTTGAAACGGTCTCCTCGGTTATTTCGGAGGGTTTTAATGCTCCGTGCTTAGCCAAAGAAGCAATATGAGCGGCGGCATTGACAAGGTCGGCGCGTCCTCCGTAGTTTATCGCCACGCATAAGGTGAACTCTTTATTTTTTTCAGAACCCTGCTCCAGCTGGAGCATCTTACTGCTAAGCTCCTCCGGCAGAGCGCTTATGTCCCCTATAAATCTTACACAGATATTTTCGTCCTTACGCTCAAATGCCATTCCAATGTATTCAGACAAAAGCCCTAGGATAAACTTTGTCTCATCCGGCGGACGCTTCCAGTTCTCGGTCGAAAACGCGTATACCGTCAGATACTTAATGCCCAGCTCACGGCAGTCGTTCACAACATTCTGAAAAACACGTGCTCCGGCAGTATGTCCGGCAGTCCGAGGTAGACCCCTCTTTTGCGCCCATCTCCCGTTGCCGTCCATAATTATTGCCACATGCTGCGGCAGCTTGATATTCTCTTTTTTCAGCTTCAAACTTACTAACACTCCCCCGATGTCAAATTTCGATTAGAGCGACATAATCTCCTTTTCCTTTAATTTTGTCGCGTTATCGATATCTTTGCAATAGTTGTCGGTCAATGTTTGCATATCCTTTTCTGAATCCTTTAGATCGTCCTCTGTTATGACAGCCTTTTTCTTCTGATCCTTGTAATGGTCGATAGCGTCGCGTCTGATATTTCGGATAGCAACCTTAGCTTCCTCGCTGTACTTACTAATCATCTTAACCAGCTCTTTTCTGCGCTCCTCTGTAAGCGGGGGGAAAGCCAGACGAATCACACTGCCGTCGTTTTGGGGATTTATTCCTAAATCGGACGCCTGTATAGCCTTTTCAATTGATTTAAGTGTAGATTTATCCCACGGAGTGATAACAAGTATACGTGCATCCGACACGGATATAGCTGCCATCTGGTTTATTGAGGTGGGTGTTCCGTAATAGTCCACATGTATCTTTTCAAGGATTGCCGGGTTTGCTCTTCCTGCGCGTATGGTGGAGAACTCATGCTCCAGCGCATGAAGCGTTTTTTCCATCTTGTCTTCGTACTCCAAATGCTTCTTAGCCATAATTCTTAGCAAAGACGGTTATATCAGCTGTCTTTGCTGCCTCCTTTACAATATATTAATGTATTATTTAAGTTAAAAGATTAAAACCTATTCGCTGACTAACGTACCTATGGGTGT